>ONJV01000123.1 GCA_900318215.1 uncultured Veillonellaceae bacterium | reverse complement strand
GTACGATGGGGACAACCTCATGGATTACAGCCTTTGCCCGAACTGCGGCAGCATCGTGCCGAGGGGCGTGAAATACTGTGATCAGTGCGGTCATAAGATGTTCTTAAACGCTAATGCAGTTTCCTTGGATTTGGTGGAAGCTGGTTCCGCTATTCTTTTGGATATCGCTCGTGCGATTTCGGGGAAAGGCGTGGTCGGCATCAGCGAGGACGAGTTCGAGGCTTTGCTGAAAGGTGTGAAATACACCGCTGTCGCGGTTGGCGTCGGGACGGGGACAGAGGCTGCGCCGGAAGCGGCAGAAGCAGCGATGCAGTCCATCGTTTCCAGAATCACGGACAAGGCGAAAGGCATCCTGCTCATCGTAAGCGGTGCGGAAAAATACCTCGACATGGTGGAACTCAAAAAGGCGCAAGATGCTGTGCAAAGCATCGCCGGGGAATCTGCCCAGATCATTCTCTGCGCGAATTACGACAATACGCTGGAAGGTGACACCATTCGCGTGACCTTGGTGGCGTGCGAATAAAAAAATCCTGCTCACATCACAGGTTCGTGAGCAGGATTTTGAGTGCGATTTTTTTGTCTGGCGGCAGGTCGCGGACGAGCTTCATGAGGTGCTCGTCCACGTCTGCCGCTTCTTCTTTCCAGCGGCGGCCTGAGAGCGTGCCCGTTTCCGAAATCTGTTCTAGGTCTTCAATGCGGACCGAGAGCGCGTTGCAGATTTTGAGCACGTTGTCCATCGCCGCGCCACCGATTGAGCCGTTGAGGATGGACAGCAGCGTTGTGTAGGGCATCGAGATTTGCTGCGAGAATGCCTTGAGCGTATATCCGTGGGACTTGATGAGCGATTTGATGTAGTCTTCGCGTGTCATCGTCGTCCCTCCTTCCCATCTTGATTCGCGAAAACGATACAAAATATCGTGTCGCGTTTTCGCTGAAACAAGAACAAATATCCGTGTTCAATTATACACGGCCAGGAATGGGAAATCAATAATATTTCGTTGACAATCGCAAGAAATTTTGGAGAACCAAATAGAAAACGTAGAAAATCAAATTGATAACATGTAAACAAGCAATAGAGTTTCGTTTTTAAATATGAAATCGCGTGTAGCTCAAACAATGCAATTTTTCTGACAAAATCAAGAAATACGAAAAACTATGATTAAAAAATGCAATTTCGTATTGACGGAGCGTTTCTTATCGTGTATCATAGTCCATGTAAACGAAATAACGTTCTCGACCCCATCGAAATGGAACGCAATCATACGAATCGCCACAACATTCATTATCAAGGTTCATTTCATAAAAAGAACAGATCGACAGAACGGGAAAAGGGGAGTTTCACGATGGAAAAAGCAACAGTCGTTGTCATCGGCGGCGGCGCGACGGGTGTCGGCATCCTGCGTGATCTCGCGATGCGCGGCGTGGATGTCATGCTCGTCGAGAAGCGCGACCTCATCAATGGTGCCAGCTCGCGTTACCACGGCCTGCTGCACAGCGGCGGACGCTATGCAGTGAAAGATCAGGAGGCCGCGAAGGAGTGCATCGAGGAAAACACGATTCTCCGCAAAATCGGCAAGAGCTGCGTCGAGGCTTCGGGCGGCATGTTCGTCCGGCTCGACAGCGACGATCCCGACTACGAGAAATCGTGGGTCGAGGGATGCAAGGTCAGCGGCATCGAAGCAAAGCAAATCTCATTAGATGAAGCTTTTCATCTGGAACCGCGCCTGTCAAAGCATGTCGTTTCCGCCTATCTTGTTCCAGATGCCGCTATCGACGGCTTCCGCATGAGCTGGCAGAACGTTGACAGCGCGAAGCGCTACGGCGGCCGCCTCAAGACGTACACGGAAGTCATCAGCATCCTCAAGGATGGCGACGAAGTCCACGGCGTCAAGGTGCGTGACGTCTTTTCGGGCGAGGAATACGAAATCGGCTGCGACATCCTCATCAACGCTGGCGGCGGTTGGGCAGGCAAGATTGCCGAGATGGCAGGCCTCGAAGTCGGCGTCCAGCCGGACAAGGGCACGCTCCTCGCGTTCAACCAGCGCATCGCGAACCACGTCGTCAACCGTCTCCACAAATCGTCGGACGGCGACATCTTCGTGCCGCATGGCTCCATCACGATTCTCGGCACGACGTCGATGAGCATCCCTGATGCCGAAGATACGAGCACGTCGCGTGAAGAGGTCGAGAAGCTGCTCTCCATCGGCGAGCAGACGTTCGAGCATCTGCGCGATTATCGCCTGCTCCGCTGCTTCGCAGGCTCGCGTCCGCTCTACATCCCGCCCGGAGGCGTCAAGGGCCGCGGGGCATCGCGCGGATTCGCGATTGTCGACCACGCCGAGCAGGACGGCCTCAAAGGTATGCTGACCATCGTCGGCGGCAAGTTCACGACGTATCGCCTGATGGCCGAGCGCATGAGCGACAAGGTCTGCGAGAAGCTCGGCAACCACGAGAAATGCCGCACGGCGGAAGAGCCGCTCGTTCCGCAGGTTTCGGAAGAAGCCAAGGCGGAAGCGCGCAAGTACTTCCCGTCCTATGGCACGAACCTCGCAGCCACGCGCCTCGGCCCGGAGCGCTTCGCCCGCGTCGTCGATACGCTGAAGCGCGAGCCGGAGAAGCGCGAGATTGTCTGCGAGTGCGAGAACGTTACGCGCGCCGAGGTCGAAGAGATTGCGCGTGAGCTTTCGAGCTACAAAATCAATGATGTCCGCCGTCGTACGCGCCTCGGCATGGGCACGTGCCAGGCAAACTTCTGCGCGCTCCGCAGTGCCTCGGTTTTCGCGAAATGCGGCCGCGCCGATATCGCGAAAGATTCGCTCGGACAGATGAAGGAGTTCCTGCAGGGCCGCTGGAAGGGCATCCGCCCCGTCCTCATGGGACGGACGCTGCGCGAAGCGGAAATGACGCGCGGACTTTATGAACTGAATTTCAACGTCACCGGCGATCTCGTGCTGGATGCTGACGGAAATGCGAAAGTGCAGGAGAATGGAGGGAATGCGAAATGATTCGTTCTGATGTGGTCGTCATCGGTGGCGGTTTCGCAGGCCTCACGGCAGCACTCGCAGCCGCAAAGCGCGGCCAGACCGTCACGCTCCTGACATATGGCGAAGGCACGCTGCCGCTCAACAGCGGCGTGATTGACGTGCTCGGCTATGATGAAAATCACAATTTCGTCGAGAATCCGATCGCTGCCATCGAGCAGCTGCCGGAGACGCATCCATATAGAAAAATCGGCGTGAAGGCGCTTCAGGAGGCTGTCGAGTTCTTCTGCGGCGTTGCGCGCAAGAACCATATCCCGTATCATGGCTCGCTCGACCATCAGATGATGGTGCCGACGGCCATCGGCACGCTGAAGCCGACCTGCCTGACGCCGCATTCGCTTTCGGGCTCCGAGGTTTTCCCCGGCAAGAAGAAGATCGTCGTTGTCGGCATCAAGGGCCTCAAGGACTTCTATGGCGACATCATGATGGAGAACCTCAAGAAGGCGCTCGGCGAAGGTCGCGAGTACCAGCTCGTCGAGGTCGATACGGGCCTCACGGGCGGCCGCGACATCACGACGCAGGACGTCGCGCGCTGGTTGGACACGGATGCGGGCACGGCTTCGTTCACGAAGCAGCTCAAAGCCTATGGCGGCGAGACGGACGTGCTCTTCATCGTCCCGCAGGTGCTTGGCACGAAGGGTCACGCCTGCTACCAGACGATTTCGAGCCGCCTCGGCACGGACGTCCTCGAGACGACCTGCCTGCCGCCGTCCGTCAACGGCATGCGCCTCCAGCATGTCCTCGTCGACAGCCTGCGCGAGATGGGCGTCGACATCGTCGAGAACACGAAGGTCATCGGCTCGGAGAAAGACGGCAAGACCGTCAAGGCCGTCATCGCCAAGACGGCATCGAACGAGCGCAAGTATTACGCAAAGAAATTCATCCTCGCAACGGGCGGCTTCTATAGCGGCGGCATCACGATGCGCGACTTCGAGCAGCCGAAAGAGCCGATTTTCGATCTGCCTGTCTCGTTCGTCAAGGGCGAGGAAAACTGGACGAACAAGGAACTGTTCGGGAACGCGCCGCAGGGCTTTGCCAAGACCGGCATCCTGACGGACGAAGCACTTCACCCGGTCGATGAAAGCGGTGCGGTCGTTCTCGAGAATGTCCATGTGGTCGGACGCGACCTCGGCGGCTATGACTTCTGCTTCGAGCACTCCGGCAACGGCGTCGCCCTGGCATCGGCTTACAAAGCCGCCATGATGTAAGAGAGGGGAGTCCGTTAGAATGAGCGATAAACAAATGATTGAGGAAGAGGAACGCGCCATCTACACCGGCGACCACTGCCTCTCCTGCACCTCGTGCATGTCGAACTGCCCCGTCATGGCAGCGGCAAAGGAGTACCGCGGGCCGAAGCTCGTGGCTCCGGCACACGGGCGCATGCACTTCTCGGAAGACGATACCGAGCTTTCCCTCGACTTCTGTTCGAACTGCAAGAGCTGCGACCGTGCCTGCCCGTCGGGCGTCGCGGTCTCGACGCTCAATATGCTCCAGCGTGCAGAATACTACCGTCATCATCCGCATTCCCAGCGCGACGACATGCTCGCCCATGGCGAGCGCATGGCAAAGCGCCTCAACGCGATTCCGCTCGGCACGACGTTCGCAAACTTCGGCATGAGCATCGGCAAGAGCCTCGGCATCTTTGATTCCATGGGCATCGCGGGCCAGCGCGACATGCCGAAGTACGCTTCGAGCACGTTCGCGCAGGAGTTCAAGAAGATTCAGCAGCCGAAATCCGACAAGAAAGTCGTTTTCTATCCTGGCTGCTCCATCAATTACAACGAGCCGCATATCGGCGTGGCCTTCGTCAAGGTCATGAACAAGAACGGCTACGAAGTCATCCTCGACGAGAAGTTCAACTGCTGCGGTTCGCCGCTCGTCGTCACGGGCTACCTCGACGAGGCGCATGAGCACGCCGAGAACAACGTCGAGCGCATTCTCTACTGGAAGCAGCAGGGCATCCCCGTGCTGGCATGCTGCACGAGCTGCTCGCTCATGCTCCGTCAGGAGTATGAAGAGCTTTTCGGCGAGCAGGCCATGAAGGACGCAGGCGAGAACGTCTATGACGCGTTCGAGTTCCTCGAGATGCTCGACGCCGAGGGCAAGTTCAACACGAACATCAATGCCGTCAAGGCGCGCTTCCTCTACCATGTCCCGTGCCATCTCAAGACGCAGGGCATCGGCACGCCGGCCGTCTCGATCTTCCGCCGCATCCCCGGCGCAAAAGTCGAGCTCGCGGATGTCGGCTGCTGCGGCATGAGCGGCAACTATGGCTTCAAGAAGGACAAGTACGACATTTCAATGAAGATCGGCGAGAAGCTCTTCTCGCGCATCAAGGCAGCGGCCGCCGATGGCGTCATCTGCGACTGCCCGACCTGCCGCATGCAGATCCGCCACGGCACGCAGACGGATCCGGTGCATCCCATCGAGGTCTTGGCGAAAGCCTATAAATAATAGGATTCTTAGGACCTGACAAAAACGAAGGGGGTTTTTGAATGGTACAAGGAAAAGTGCGAAGAATCGTGCTCCTATGCTCGGCCGGTGTCTCGACGAGCATGCTCGTGCGCAAGATGGAGGCGGAAGCCGCTAGGCTCGGGTATCCGTGCTCTGTGAGCTTCTATCCCGTCAGCGAGGTGCAGGAGGCGGCGACATTCGCCGATGTCATGCTTCTCGCGCCACAGGCGGCATCGAATCTGCCGGAGTTCCAGGTGAAGTATCCGAACGTCAAGTCGGCGGTCATCCCGAAGGACTTGTACGCGACCATCAATGCCGAGAAGATTCTCGATCTCGCGCAGAAGATTTCGGGGGACTACTGAGGAAGGAACTTCCTCAACATTTTCAGGGGGCTTTTCCAAAGCGTGCCACGGGGCAGTGTCCCCGCCGCTTTGAAAAGACAATATATTCTAACAACACACAATAGAAAGAGGTTATTTACCATGGCAAAGCAGTATGTAATGGCTCTGGATGCAGGCACGACGTCGAACCGCGCCATCATCTTCGACCGCAACTCCAAGATCATGGGCGTGTCCCAGAAGGAGTTCACGCAGCATTTCCCGAAACCGGGCTGGGTCGAGCATGACGCCGAGGAAATCTGGAGCACGATGGTCACGGTCATGAAGGAAGCCCTCGAGCAGTCGGGCCTCGTCGCGAGCGACATCGCCGGCATCGGCATCACGAACCAGCGCGAGACGGCCGTCGTCTGGGACAAGAAGACCGGTCGGCCAATCTACAACGCGATTGTCTGGCAGAGCCGTCAGACGGCTCCAATTGCCGAAGCACTGAAAGCGAAAGGCCTCGTGGAAGAGGTGCGTGAGAAGACGGGTCTGACGATTGACGCATACTTCTCCGCAACGAAGATTCGCTGGATTCTCGACCATGTCGAGGGCGCGCAGGAGCGTGCCGAGAAGGGTGAGCTGCTGTTCGGCACGATTGATACGTGGCTGATCTGGAAACTCACGGGCGGCAAAGCGCATGTCACGGATTATTCGAACGCTTCCCGCACGATGCTCTTCAACATCAACGAGCTCCATTGGGACAAAGACCTCCTCGGCTACCTCAACGTGCCGGAGGCTATGCTGCCGGAAGTCAAGCCGTCGTCCTGCGTCTATGGCGAGAGCATCCCGAGCGTCCTCGGCGCTCCGGTGCCGGTTTCCGGCGCAGCCGGCGACCAGCAGTGCGCACTGTTCGGCCAGAACTGCTTCGAGCCGGGCATGGCGAAGAACACGTACGGCACGGGCTGCTTTATGCTCATGAACACGGGCACGGAGCGCAAGCATTCCAAGAACGGCCTCGTCACGACGATTGCCTGGGGTCTCGATGGCAAAGTCGAGTACGCACTCGAAGGCTCGATCTTCGTCGCAGGTTCCGCGATCCAGTGGCTGCGTGACGGCGTCCGCCTCGTCGACAGCGCTCCGGATTCCGAGTGGGTCGCAAAGAAGGTCAAGGACACGGCTGGCGTCTATGTCGTCCCGGCATTCGTCGGCCTCGGCGCTCCGTACTGGGATATGAATGCACGCGGCACGATCATCGGCATCACGCGCGGCACGACGAAGGCACACATCGTCCGTGCAACGCTTGAATCCCTCGCTTATCAGACGAAGGACGTCCTCGATGCCATGGAGAAAGACTCCGGCGCGAAGCTCCAGGCACTGAAGGTGGATGGCGGCGCTTGCGCGAACAACCTCCTCATGCAGTTCCAGGCTGATATCCTCGAGTGCCCGGTCGATCGTCCGCAGATCATCGAGACGACGGCGCTCGGCGCTGCGTATCTCGCAGGCCTCGCG
>ONJV01000153.1 GCA_900318215.1 uncultured Veillonellaceae bacterium | reverse complement strand
TTCTGCACGAGCCGCTACGGCTGGGGCTGGGACAACTTCATCAAAGAAGCCGACACCGGCAAAGGCGTCGCCTTCCCGAAGTGGATTCGCTTCTACGTCACCTACATCCTGCCGCTCATTGTGCTGGCTATCTTTGTCAACGGGTATTACGCGTTGTTCTTCAAATAACGGACGCGAATGAATTGGAAAACATAGACGCATCTTCATCTTTGACGTATAATAAATACGAGGTGATGACGTGGAAATCGATGACATTCAGAGGATTTATCGCGAATACGGTGCTACGATTACAGATCATGCAAATCAACGCATGATGGAGCGTGACATCGAACCAATCGAAATTCGTGATGCTATTTTCTATGGAGAAATTATCGAAAATGACTTCACGGCAGAGCCATATCCACGTTATCTGATTCTCAGTTGTGTCCGCCAAGGGAAGCCGCTCCACGTCGTTCTGGGCGTCACACATGACGAAATCGATGTTGTGACGGCATATCGACCAGATCCCATGCGTTGGGACAGCACATTCCGTTATAGGAGGTAATGGCCATGAAACGAAAACTCAGGGAGCACATCACGTGCAGCATGTGTGGGGGAGATGCCGTGCTGAAGCATGGCGATTACCAGAGGAATGGCATTCTCCATCATGATTTTCCATACTATGAATGCACGCAGTGTGGGGAAAAACATTATGACCTTGATCTGCTTATTGAACTTAATGAGCGGGAGAAGAACGTCGAAGCAACAGCGTAGTAGAACGATAAATCATCTCAGTTTATATTGACTTCCTAGCACTTTTACGCTAGAATAGCCTTGCGTTTATCGCGCAAGGCTACA
This sequence comes from uncultured Veillonellaceae bacterium, assembly GCA_900318215.1. Taxonomy (GTDB): domain Bacteria; phylum Bacillota; class Negativicutes; order Selenomonadales; family Selenomonadaceae; genus Selenomonas_C. Next base: position 4,905 of record ONJV01000153.1, on the reverse strand, counting down.
ATTTTATATGGTTGCAGGGATTCCATTTACGGAAAAGTTCGAAAGAATCTTAGCGCTAGCTCCGCAGCGTTGCGGAGGACGAGGAGAAGGTTGTCGAGACGTCAGCGGATGCCTTCCGGCCGGCCCGGTCGAGAGTGCTTGTGGAAAACGGGGGAGCAATCCTCCCGACAGAGACAGGCATGGGGCGGATTCCTGCGGAAAGCACAGGAGGTTTTACTATGTGTGGTATCGTTGGTTACGTCGGGGACAAGCAGGCGGCGGACTTCCTCACGGAAGGTCTGTCGAAGCTCGAGTACCGCGGCTATGACTCAGCCGGCATCGCGGTTTATGACGGTGAGAAGATCCGCGTCGAGAAATGCGTCGGCCGCCTCGCAGCGCTCCGCGACAAAATCAAGGATGATGTCCCGCAGGGCACGATCGGCATCGGCCATACGCGCTGGGCGACGCACGGCCGTCCGTCGGATGTCAACGCGCATCCGCATACGGACTGCTCGGGCGATTTCGTCGTCGTGCATAACGGCATCATCGAGAACTATCTGACGCTCAAAGAAGAGCTCATCGAGAAAGGCCATGCGTTCAAGTCCGAGACGGACACGGAAGTCGTTGCGCACCTCTTGGAAGAGGTCTACAATGGCGACTTCGAGGAAAGCGTCCGCGAAGTGCTGCGCCGCATCGAAGGTTCGTATTCCCTCGTCTTCATGTGCCGCCAGCATCCGGACGAGCTCATCTGCACGAAGCAGGACAACCCGCTTGTCATCGGCCTCGGCGACGGCGAGAACTTCATCGCATCCGACATCCCGGCCATCATCAGCCGGACGCGCCGCACGTATATCCTCAACGATGGCGAGATGGCCGTCGTGAAAAAGGATTCCATCGTCATCACGAACCGCAAGGGCGAGCTCGTGACGAAGAAGGTCTTCGAGGTCAACTGGAATGCCGAGGCAGCCGAAAAGGGCGGTTTCGAGCACTTCATGCTCAAGGAAATCCACGAGCAGCCGAAGGCAGTTCGCGATACGATGAGCCAGCGCGTCGCCAAAGACGGCAAGAGCATCGTCATGGACGAGCTCAAGTGGACGGCCGACTATCTCAACGACTTCAACAAAATCTATATCGTTGCCTGCGGCACGGCGTACCATGCCGGCCTCGTGGGCAAATACTACATTGAAAAGCTCGCGCGCATCCCGGTCGAAGTGGACATCGCGTCCGAGTTCCGTTATCGCGACCCGATCATCGATGAAAAGACGATGCTGATTGTCGTCTCCCAGTCCGGCGAGACGAGCGATACGCTGGCCGCGCTCAAAGAGTCGAAGCGCCGCGGCGCCAAGACGCTCGCATTGACGAACGTCGTCGGCTCGTCCATCGCGCGTGAAGCGGATCAGGTGCTCTATACCTGGGCCGGCCCGGAAATCGCTGTCGCCTCGACGAAAGCCTACACGACGCAGCTCATCCTGTTCTTCATGCTCTCGCTCTACATGGCAGAGATTCTGGGCACGCTGCCAAAAGAGCGTATCGCAGAACTCGTGGCCGAGCTCCAGAAAGTCCCGGCGCAGATCAGCGAGACGCTTTCGGATGTCGAGCCTATCAAGACGTTTGCAAAGCAGTATGGCTTCAATGAAGATGTCTTCTACATTGGCCGCTCGCTCGACTACGATGTTGCGCTCGAGGGCGCTTTGAAGCTCAAGGAGATTTCCTATATCCATGCCGAGGCGTATGCTGCCGGCGAGCTCAAGCATGGCACGCTCGCTCTGATTGTCGAGGGTGTTCCTGTCATCGCGCTCGCGACGCAGAAAAGCGTTTACGAAAAGACACTCTCGAACATCAAAGAGGTCAAGGCACGCGACGCCGTCGTCATCGGCATCGCAGCCGAAGGCGACGACGAGCTCGAGAAGTACGTCGACCATGTCATGAAGGTGCCGGAGACTGACGAGCTCCTGATTCCGATTCTCGCCGTCGTTCCGCTCCAGCTCCTCGCATACTATGCCGCCATCACGCGCGGCTGCGACGTTGACAAACCGCGCAACCTTGCTAAATCCGTGACGGTTGAGTGATTTTTGCTTGTATAAGTTTCTGTTTCCCGCTACAATATCCGTTGTAGCGGGAAATTTTTGTAGAATAAGCGGAGGATTTTCATGAAAGCATTCATCTATGATATGGACGGCGTCATCGTTGATTCGGAACCGGTGCACCTGCGCGTCGAGCAGCAGATTCTTGCCAGGCAGGGCGTCAAGGATACGACCATCGAACACCTCGAAAAATATCAGGGATCGAGCGACATCAACATGTGGCAGGATCTTGTCGAAAAACATCATCTGAAATTCCCAGCTGAGAAATTCGTCGAGGCGAAGAGGTATCTCTTCAACCGCACGATGGAAGAAGAGGGCGCGACGCCGATTCCGGGGGCCCTGGAACTCATCGAACGGACGCATCAGCTGCGGGAACACGGCATCAAGACGGCCATCGCGAGCTCGAGCGAGCGCAAGTTCATCAACTTCATCGTGCAGTCGCTCGGCATCGACGGAAAGTTCGATACGCTCGAATCCGGCGATGAGCTGCCGCAGTCGAAACCGGACCCGGCCATCTATCTCCAGACGGCCGCGCATCTCATGGTCGAGCCGAAAGAATGTGTCGTCATCGAAGACACGGAGAACGGTGCGCGTGCCGCAAAGGCGGCTGGCATGTACTGCATCGGCTTCCGCAGTCCGCACAGCGGCCAGCAGGATCTCTCCATGTGCGACGAGGTCGTTGATGATATGTCTGACATCCATCTCCAAAAGTTCTTCAAGTAAAATTTTTGTCCTGAAAAATTTTACATTCCCCTGTTGACAAACGGAGGGAAAAGCGTAATAATGTATACAATGTTTACAGCGTTACACGCAAACGTCACGGGAGGAAGCACAGAATGGACATGAAACATGTGTTGTCTGTCTTTGTCGAAAACCAGACCGGCGTGCTCGTGCGGGTTGTGAGCATGTTTTCCAGGAGGGAGTTCAACATCGACAGCTTGTCGGTGGGCGTCACGGAATCGCCGGAGTTCTCGCGCATCACGATCGTGGTGCACGGGGACGAAGACCTTGTCGAGCAGATGATCAAGCAGCTCGAGAAGATGCCGGTCGTGCGCGGCGTGGAACGCCTGGATCCAGAAGTTGCTGTATGCCGCGGGCTGACGATGATTAAGGTGCGCGCGGATGATTCGAACCGGCTCGACGTCCTGAAGATGGCGGAGCTTTTCCGGGCTCATGTCGTCGATGTCAAGCCGCAGACGCTGATTTTCGAGATTACAGGAGACGATGACAAGGTCACGGCCTTGCTGCAGCTCCTGAAACCGTACGGCATCAGCGAAGTCATCCGGACGGGCCTCGTCGCGCTGGAGCGCGGAGAACATACGATTTATGAACATTGTGAGGAGAGAGAGTATTATGGCAAAAACTTACTATGATCAGGATGCAGATCTCGAGATGCTCGCTGGCAAGACCGTTGCCGTCATCGGTTACGGCAGCCAGGGCCATGCCCATGCGCTGAACCTCAAGGACAGCGGCGTCAACGTCGTCGTCGGCCTCTATGAGGGCTCGAAGTCCAAGGCAAAGGCCGAGGCTCATGGCCTCACGGTCCTTCCGGTCGCCGAGGCGGTCAAGAAGGCAGACATCACGATGGTCCTGATTCCGGATGAGAAGCAGGCAGATGTCTACAAGACGGAGATCGGTCCGAACCTCAAATCCGGCTCTGCTCTCGCTTTCGCACATGGTTTCAACATCCATTTCAAGCAGATCATTCCGCCGGCTGACGTCGATGTCTTCATGGTCGCTCCGAAAGGCCCGGGCCATCTCGTCCGCCGCACGTACACGGAAGGTTCCGGTGTTCCTGACGTCTTCGCTGTGCATCAGGATGCTTCGGGCAAGTGCTTCGACATCGCGCTCGCGTATGCAAAGGCACTCGGTGGCACGCGTTCCGGCGTTCTCCAGACGACGTTCCGCGATGAAACGGAAGAAGACCTCTTCGGCGAGCAATGCGTGCTGATGGGCGGTCTCTGTCAGCTCATGAAGACGGGCTTCGAAGTCCTCGTCGAGGCAGGCTATCCGCCTGAGATGGCATATTTCGAGTGCTTCCATGAGATGAAGCTCATCGTCGATCTCTGCTACGAGGGCGGCATCACGAAGATGGTGCAGTCGTGCTCTGACACGGCCGAGTATGGCAGCTATGTCATCGGCCCGCGCATCATCACGGAAGATACGAAGAAGGAAATGAAGAAGTGCCTGCATGAAATCCAGGATGGCACGTTTGCCACGAAGTGGCTGCAGGAGAACCGTGCAGGCGGCCGTGCGAACTTCCTCGCAATGCGCCGTCTCGCGCAGGAGCATCCGATCGAGAAGGTCGGCGCCGAGCTCCGCCAGATGATGCCGTGGCTGCGCGACAAGAAAGACCTCACGTTCTGATTGAGGAAACGATATGAATTGAAAGAAAGCCTTCCCTGAAGGGAAGGCTTTCTTTGGCAGAGTTAGGAGGGCAAATTTCATGGGCATGAATATGAGCGAGAAGATTCTCGCCCGGCACGCCGGCCTCGCGGATGTGCACGCAGGCGAGCTCATCACGTGCGAGCTCGACATGGTGCTCGCGAATGACATCACGGCGCCGCCGTCGATTGCGAAGTTCAACGAGATTGGCGGCAAGGTTTTCGACAACACGAAGATCGCGCTCGTGCCGGATCATTTCCAGCCGTCGAAGGACATCAAGAGCGCGGGACTCGCGAAGATCGTGCGCGATTTCGCAAAGGAGCAGGGCATCGTCAACTATTTCGAGCAGGGCCGCGTCGGCATCGAGCACGTCATCCTGCCGGAGTTCGGCCTCGTTGGGCCGGGCATGCTGACGATCGGCGCGGATTCGCATACCTGCACATATGGCGCCGTCAAC
>ONJV01000203.1 GCA_900318215.1 uncultured Veillonellaceae bacterium | reverse complement strand
GCGATGATGTACGTGCGGTCAACCTGGCCGATCGGGATGACGGCTCCTTCGGAGAGCATCGCGTTTTCCGTCGCGATGGCTGCGTCAGCCTGTGCGGCATCTGCAGAAGTATTTGCGGCATTTACAGCGGCGGCCATCGCCGTACCGCTCTGCCCTGCTCCCACTTCTGCGACATTCTGCGCTGTTTCATTATACGCCGGATAGTGCGTTGCACGAGACGCCGCGATTTCTTTCTGTGCCTCGGCAAAGCTCACGGCGCCGCTGCCCTGCGGGACGAAGCCGCCCGCAGGTGCGCCAAATGCGCCAGTGCCCGCAAAGCCGCCCTGATGCACTGCCTCATACGGCGTGCGCGGCGCATAGCCGGGATTACTCACGGGGCGCGGTGCAGGTGCCGTCGCGGGTACGAAATGCATGGGCTCCTGCGTCATCCGCACGGACGGCCGGTCAACGACGGCCGCGACGCGCTGGAGGCCGAGGTCCTGTGCGGGCCGCACAGCGTCGAGCGTCGCTTTGTAGACGGCTTTGAAAATCAGGCTTTCGTCCTCGAACTTCATCTCGCTCTTCTGCGGATGGACGTTAACATCGACCGTGCGCGGCGGGACGTCGAGACAGAGCACGGCCATCGGGTAGCCGCTTTTCGGCACCATCGATTTGTAGGCGTTGTCGATGGCTTTCGCGATGGCGCGGCTCTGGATGATGCGGCCGTTGACGATGAACGTCTGCCAGCCGCGCGTGCTCTTGAGCATCGAGGGCTTCGTGATGTAGCCCGTGATGCGCAGGCCCTCGTCGGGATTTTCGAGCGCGAGCGCCAGCAGGGAATCGGAGACATTCTTACCATAAATGGCGCGGATGGCGTCATAGAGCTTGCCGCTGCCCGGCGTGACGAGCGCCATCTTGTTGTTGTTGATGAAGCGGAATGCAATTTCGGGATGCGAGAGCGCGAGCTTCGTGATGAAGTCGCTGATGTGCGCGGCCTCGGTGTGGTTCGTCTTGAGAAATTTCTTGCGCGCGGGCGTGTTGAAGAACAGGTCTTCGACCTTGATCGTCGTGCCGAGGCTCGCGCCCGCCGCATGGATGTCGGGCTCCTTGCCGCCCGTGATGACGACTTCCGTGCCGAGGTCGGCGCCCTGCGGCCGCGTCTTCATCGAAAAGCGCGAGACGGAAGCAATCGTCGGCAGCGCCTCGCCGCGAAAGCCGAGCGTGCCGATGGTCTGGAGATCGGCGGCTTCGCGAATCTTGCTCGTCGCATGGCGGAGAATCGCAAGACGCGCGTCTTCCTCCGTCATGCCCTTGCCGTCGTCTGTCACGCGCAGAAAGCTCGTGCCGCCCGCCATGATTTCGACTTCGATTTTCTTCGCGCCCGCGTCGATGGAGTTTTCGACGAGCTCCTTGACGACAGAGGCCGGCCGCTCGACGACTTCGCCGGCCGCAATCTTGTTGATGGTGCTGTCATCAAGCACATGAATCGTACTCATGAGAGACCCGCCTCCTGCTTCGCCTGCTCCTGCAGCTTGTAAAGTTCGTTCATCGCCTCAATCGGCGTCATCGTCATGATGTCGAGGCCGAGCAAAGCGTCGCTGAGCCCCGAGGAAAACAACGAGCCCATCGCAGGAGCTGGAGCCGGTGCGGGCTTTGCCGCCTTTGCACCTTTCGATGCAGCTGTCGCAGCTTCGCCGTCCGCCGCACTTTCGCCACCCGTGCCGTTTTCGATGGCAACGAGCTTTGCCTGCTCGTTTTCGAGCTCGGAAAGAATGGCATCGGCGCGCTTCAGCACGGCTTTCGGCAGGCCCGCGAGCCGCGCGACATGGATGCCGTATGACTTGTCGGCCGCCCCCGGCACGATGCGCCGCAAAAACGCGACGTCTTTGCCGCGCTCCTTGACAGCCACGCAGTAATTCTTGACGAGATCGTCCTCCATCTCCGTGAGCTCGTGATAATGCGTCGCGAACAGTGTCTTGGCGTGAATTTTCTTTTCGATGTACTCGACGACGGCGCGCGCGATGCTCATGCCGTCGAACGTGCTCGTGCCGCGGCCGATTTCGTCGAGGATGACGAGGCTGTCCTTCGTCGCGTACTTCAGAATCTGCGCGACCTCGTTCATCTCGACCATGAACGTGCTCTGGCCGCTGACGAGGTCGTCGCTCGCGCCGATGCGCGTGAAGATGCGGTCGACGGGCGAAATCGTCGCCTCGCGCGCGGGCACGAAGCTCCCGGCCTGCGCCATGAGCGTCAGCAGCGCGACCTGCCGCATGTACGTCGACTTGCCCGCCATGTTCGGCCCCGTGATCAGCATGATCTCGCAGGTCTTGTGGTCGAGGTGGGCGTCGTTCGGCACGAAGAGGTCGCGCGTCAGGATGCGCTCGACGAGCGGATGGCGGCCGTCCTTGATGTCAATCTCGCCACCTGGCACGAGGCGCGGGCGCACGTAGCCATAGTTGACCGCCGCCTCGGCGAGCGAGGCCAGCACATCGACGCGCGCGATGGCATGCGCCGTCTGCTGGATGCTCGCGAGCTGTTCCTTGATATGGTCGCGCACCTCGACGAACAGGTTGTACTCGATCTGGACGATTTTTTCCTGTGCGCCGAGAATCTTCGTCTCGAATTCCTTGAGCTCTTCCGTGATGTAGCGCTCGGCGTTCGCGAGCGTCTGCTTGCGGATGTAGCGGTCGGGCACGAGGTCGGCGCCAGAGTTTCGCACTTCGATATAGTAGCCAAACACCTTGTTGTAGCCGATTTTGAGTGACTTGATGCCCGTCTCGGCCTTTTCGCGCTCCTCGATTTCCTGCAGCATCGACTTGCTGTCATGCGAGATGCGGCGGTACTCGTCGAGCTCGGCGTTGTAGCCATCCTTGATGATGCCACCCTCGCGAATCGTCAGCCCCGGCTCGTCGACGATGGCGCGCGCCAGGAGATCGACATCTTCATCATACGTCGAGATTTCGCCAGCGGAATTCTGGAGCATCTTCGCTTTGACAGGCGCGAGCGCCGCCGTGATGGATGGCAGCATCTGGAGCGAGAGCTTCAGCGCAATCAGGTCGCGCGCATTCGCCGTGCCGACCTCGATGCGCGTCAAAAGGCGCTCGAAATCACGGATCTCGGCAAACGACGAACGCAGGGCGTCGCGCAGCGCGAAGTCCTCGACGAGCTCCTGCACGGCATCGAGCCGCATGTCGATGGCGACGATGGACAGCAGCGGCGATTCCAGCCATTTCTTGAGCAGGCGGCTGCCCATGGCCGTCTTCGTGAAATCAAGCACATCGAGCAGCGTGTCCTTCTTGCCGCCATCGCGCAGGTTGCGCGTGATTTCGAGGTTACGCAGCGTATACGTATCGACGGCGAGGTTCTCGCTCGCGTCGAGGCGCGTCAGGTGCGAGAGCTGCGTGAGGTCGGTCTTGACCGTCTCGTGCAAGTAGTCGAGCAGCGTCGCGACGGCCGCTTTTGCCTCAGGCTCGTCCGGACGGTTGGCGGCGTCGAAATGCTCGATGATGCGGTCGTCGATATGCGCCGCGTCCGGCACGTCCGCGACCGGCGTATACGAGCAGGCGCCAAGCCGCAGGTGCACGAAGTCATCGAGCTCCGCACGGAACGACAGGTCGCCGACGAGCAGCAGCTCCGCCATCTGGAGGCGGTAGAGCTCGTCAAACAGCGTCTGCAAGCGGTTCGCACCCGTGTAGATGCCATAGAAGCACTCGCCCGTCGAGATGTCCGCACCCGCGAGCACGACGGTCTCCGCAGCGGCTGGCTCGTAAAGCAGCGCGATGTAATTATTAGAAGCATCCGTCAGCGCCGATTCCGAAAGCACCGTGCCCGGCGTCACGATCTTGATGACTTCGCGCTTCGTCAGTCCTTTGGCTTTCGGGTCGCCGATCTGCTCGGCAATCGCGACTTTGTAGCCTTTCGCAATCAGGCGGTTGATGTACGATTCCGCCGCATGGTACGGGATGCCGCACATCGGCGCCTTGTCCTTGTTGCCGCTGCGGCTCGTCAGCGTCAGGCCGAGCTCCTCCGACACGAGCTTTGCATCGTCAAAGAACATCTCGTAGAAGTCGCCGAGCCGGAAGAACAGGATTTCTCCCGGATGCTGCGCCTTCGTCGCCTGATACTGCTGCATCATCGGCGTGAGTTCCATACCTTACACCCTCTCGCCCTTCAGCACCCATGTCTGCGGATGCGTGATCTTGACGTTCACGAAATCGCCCGGCTGTTCCGCGCCATGCGGGAAAATCACGAGCTTGTTCGTGCGCGTACGGCCGCTCCACATCGCATCGTCGTTCTTGCTCGGGCCTTCGACCATGATTTCCTGCACCGTATCGAGGAAGCGGTCGTTGATTTCGCGGCTGATGTC
>ONJV01000305.1 GCA_900318215.1 uncultured Veillonellaceae bacterium | reverse complement strand
ATAGCCCGAGCTGTTCTTGACGACCTTGCCGCCGAGATGCAGAATCGTGCCGTCCGTCAGGACGACTTCGAGGCCGCGGACGAAATCGCGCGTGACGCCATATTTGACGGCGCGCATGCCGCCGGCGTTCGTGCTGATGTTGCCGCCGATTGTCGCAGATTTCTCGCCTGGATCCGGTGGGTAGAAGAAGCCGCGTTCCTCGACATAGGCCGCGATTTCCATGAGCAGCACGCCCGGCTCGACCGTCAGCGTGAGGTTCTTTTCATCGAGTTCGAGGATGTGGTTCATGAGCGTCATGTCAATCATGAGGCCGTGCTCGACGGCGACGGATGCACCGACGAGGCCCGTGCCGGCGCCGCGCGGCGTCACGACGATGTTGTGCTCCTTGGCATACGCCATGAGCTTCGAGACTTCCTCGGCCGACGTGACGCGGACGACGATGTCCGGGTAGCTGCGCTCGCTACTGAGCTCGTCGTGGCTGTACTCCTCGTTGATGTTGTCCTTGTAGAGCACACGCTCTTCCGGGACGATCGAGAGGATTGCCTTGTAGTCGTTTTCATCGATTTTCTTGTATGCGCTCATGCGTTTTCACCTTTCCCCTCGCGAATATCAGACAGGAGTTTCGGAATGACTTCATAGAGATCGCCGACGATGGCGTAGTTGGCCGTCTTGAAAATGGACGCCTTCGGATCCGTGTTGATGGCGACAATGGTGTCGGAATTGTTCATGCCGGCGACGAACTGGATGGCGCCCGAGACGCCGCAGGTGATGATGAGCTTCGGGCGAACCGTGCGGCCCGAGAGGCCGATCTGGTGCTTCGCGTCAAACCAGCCGCTCTCGACCATCGGACGCGTGCAGGCGACTTCGCCGCCGAGCTCGTCAGCGAGCTCCTGCAGGAGCGCGATGTCTTCCTTCTTCTTGAGGCCGCGGCCTGCGACGACGAGGACGTCAGCCATCTCGATGCTCTTTTCCTTCTCTTTCTTCGTCACGCGCAGGACATCGACATGGCTGCCGAGCTCCTCCGTCGGGACGTCGAATGTCACGATTTCGCCGCTCTTGTCCGAGCTGCGCTTCGGCGCGTCCATGACCTTGTAGCGGACGGTCGCCATCTGCGGGCGATGGTTCGGCGTCAAAATCTCGGCCATGATGTTGCCACCAAATGCCGGGCGGATCTGGACGAGGTCGCTGTTTTCATGAATATCAAGCACCGTGCAGTCTGCCGTGAGGCCCGTGCGGAAACGCGCGGCGCAGCGCGGCGCGAGCTGGCGGCCGACCGGCGTCGCACCGACGAGAATGGCGGCTGGATGCACCATCTTGACGAAATGCTCGAATGCCGTCGCATACGTCTCAATCTTGAAGTCTTTGAGCTCTTCCTTGTCGCAGACAAAGACCTTGTCCACGCCATAATGCTGCAGTTCTTCGGCTTCCTTCGTGATTTCGCTCCCGAGGAACAGCGCGTAGACTGGCTGCGAGATCTTTTCCGCAAGCTCCCGTGCCTTGCCGAGGAGCTCATACGTCACAGGGTGGATGCGCCCTTCGACGTGGTCGACATACACGGCGATGCCGCGCCATTTGCTCTTGTCGACCGTCGGCTTCTTTTCGTCCTCGACATACTCCATCGCGCCCTTCGGGCCTTTTTTCACGCAGAGGCGGCACATGCGGCAGGCAGCCGTGAGCTCGACCTTGCCATCTTTTTCCACCATCGCGCCGAATGGGCAGATTTTGATAAACGCCTGCACGTCATCAATTTTGTCCTGATGTACAACAAGCTTTGCCATATTTCATTTCCCCCTGCTGTCAAGCCGTGAACTTTTTCTTCTTCAGGATGCGGTAGAGCTGGTCGGCCATCTCCGCAGTCGTTCCTTCCAGTTTCTGCTGCACCTTGTCCGACGTCGGCGGGAAGATGCGCTGCACCTGCGTGGGGGAACCGTTGAGCCCGTAATGATGTTCGTCCGTGTCTTCCATGTCCTGCAGCGTGAACATCTGGATGCCGCGGCTCTCCGTCGCCTTCTTGAGCTTGTACGACGGCAGACGGGGCTGCATGATGTCCTTCTGGACCGTCAGCAGGCACGGGAACGAAACCTTGACCTCTTCGATGTCTTCCGGCATGTCCATCATGACCGTGATGCCGCCGGCCTTGACGGCACCGATGGCGCTGACGTTGCA
>ONJV01000121.1 GCA_900318215.1 uncultured Veillonellaceae bacterium | reverse complement strand
ACCCGCGCTCATCGGTCGGCACGCTCGTGCAGCGTGCCGAGTCGCGCGTCGTCGGCATCGTCGAGGGCGACCCCGCGAATCCGACGATGCCGCGCATGGTCAATGTGCCGAAGAATGCCGACATCCAGGAAGGCGACATCATCGTGACGTCGGGCTTCGGCGGCATGTACCCGAAAGGGCTCGTCGTCGGCCTCGTCTCGTCGCTCGAAAACGATGAAGCGGGTCTGCTGAAGATTGCACTTTTGGAACCCGCTGTCGATTTCCAGAAACTCGAGGACGTCGCTGTCATCGTGGCATCGCGCGAAGCGCCGCCCGAGCCGCTCAAGACGCCGCCGCAGACGCCGGGCACGGAGACGGATCCGGCTGCCGAGGCGAAAGCGCAGCAGGAAGCGGCAAATGGCGGGGAGGGTGACGCAGGCGCAGCTCCGGCGGCGCCTGCCGCTCCAGCTGCTCCGGCGGGCGCACAGGCAGGTGGCGCACAGTGAAGAACATCCTCAAATGGGCGGCGCTCGTCCTCGGCCTCTACGTGCTGCAGTCAGCTCTGATGCCGCGGCTCGCGTTCCATGGCGCGTCGGCAGACTTCCTGCTGCTCTTCGCCGTGTCGTTCGGCTTCATCCGCGGCATGCGGCTCGGCGTGCTCATGGGCTTTCTCGTGGGGCTGCTGCAGGACCTCCTCTCGGGCACGTTCTTCGGCATGAACATCCTCACGAAGATGCTCGCAAGCTTCATCGCGGGCCTGCTTTCCGACCGCGTGTTCAAGGAACAGATGTTCCTTCCCGTCGTGTCGTCCGTCGTGGCAGCGGTCGCAAGCTATTTCATTTTAGCGCTGCTTATGCTATTATTAGGGTATCGCTTCAACCTGATCGAGAATGCGCAGTACATGCTCGTGCCGTTCATCCTCTATCAGCTGGTTTTTTCCTATCCCGTGCACGCGATTACGCGCCGGGTCAACGAATGGACGAGGGAAAAACAATAAATTGCTTTTGCAGGCACCTCGCGCCTTTGTTGGGGTGCCTTGCTTTTTGGGAGAGATATTTTGGAAAATGAAGGATACGACGGCTACCAGAGCCGTCTCCGCATCCTCGGCGTCTGCATGGTGCTCGTCATCGCCATTCTGATCGGGCGTGCGGGGTACCTGCAGATTTATGAGGGCGATTACTATGCAGGGCTTGCGGATGGCAACCGCATCCGCATCATCCCGTCGATGGCGCCGCGCGGCACGTTCTATGACCGCAACGGCCAGCTCCTCGTGACGAACCGCCCAGGCTTCACGGTCTCTCTCCTGCCGCTGACGTCGCCGATCAAGGACGACGTGATCGAGCGCCTTTCGAAGCTCGTCAACGTGCCGGCCTCCGACATCAAGGACAAGATTGCGGCGCACAGCGGCTTCAATCCCATCCGCATCAAGACGGATGTCACGCCGGACATCGTTTCGATCATCGAGGAGCAGAAAGACCTCTATCCGGGCGTCATGATCGAGAACCAGCCGATCCGCGACTACGTGCTGAAGCAGGAAGGCGCGCATACGTTCGGCTACGTCAGCGAGATCAATGACCAGGAGCTCGAAGACAAGAAGGATCAGGGCTACAAGTCCGGCGACATCATCGGCAAGTTCGGCCTCGAGAAGGTCTACGACCAGTATGTGCGCGGCCAGGACGGCGGCGACCAGGTCGAGGTCGATGTCTCCGGCCGGCCCGTCAAGCGCCTCGGGCGCAAGGTGCCCGTGCCGGGCAACGACCTCGTGCTGACGATTGACAAAGACCTGCAGACGGCGGCCGAGAAAGCGGTCGACAGCCGCCTCGCGGCCATCAATGCTTCGGCGGCGGCCGCTGTCGTCATGAACCCGCAGACGGGCGAAGTGCTGGCCCTCGTCTCGCGCCCGGCGTTCGACCCGAACCTCTTCGCGCATGGCATCTCGTCGAAGGATTGGGCCGTGCTCAACAACAACCCGTTCCACCCGATGGACGACAAGGCCATCACGGGCGAGTATCCGCCGGGCTCGACGTTCAAGATTGTCACGGGCACGGCGGCGCTGACGGAAGGCAAGGTCTCGCCAGAGGAAAAGATTCTCGATACGGGCCATCACTGGATCATCCCGAAAGGCAACTCCGAGGGCGAGGCGCTCGGCTGGATCAACTTCAAGGAAGCGCTTGCGCATTCCGACAACGTCTATTTCTATGAAATGGGCAACCGCCTCGGCATCGATAACCTCGAAAAATACGCGCGCATGTTCGGCCTCGGCGCGCGTACGGGCATCGATCTGCCGTATGAGGCCGACGGCCTCGTCGCAAACCGCCGTTACAAGGAGAAGAACTTCGACGATGGCGAGTGGTACCTCTCCGAGACATTCGACGCCGCCATCGGCCAGGGCTTCAACCTCGTGACGCCGCTGCAGGCGGCGATGGTCATGGGCGAGATTGCGGCGGATGGCAAGCGCTATAAGCCGCATGTCGTGAGCCGCATCCAGACGCAGAACGGCGAAGTCGTCAAGGACTTCCAGCCGGAACTGCTTTCGACGCTCGAAGTGCCGGAGAATGTCATCAAGCTCGTGCAGGAAGGCCTGCACGACGTCACGAAGTTCGGCACGGCGGCCTCGACGTTCCGCGGCTTCCCCGTGGACATCGCGGGCAAGACGGGCACGGCCGAGAACTCGCAGGGCCGCGACCATGGCTGGTTCGTCGCTTATGGGCCGTTTGACAATCCGAACATCGTCGTCGCCGTCATCGTCGAGCAGGGCGGTTTCGGTGCGCAGTCGGCCGTGCCGATCGGGCGCGAAATCCTCGAGGCGGCGTTCCACGTCGGCCGCTATGCGCCTGAAGCGCAGGCGGCAGCGGCGGCCGAGGCGGCGAAGAAAGCCGCGGCAGGCCAGCAGCAGAAGAAGCAGTAAAATAGTACGTAGTACGGGATTTGTGGTACGAAAGGAAACGCGAACCATGAGTGACGAAATCGTAAGGATCAAGGGGACGAAGTCGGGCCTGCAGCTGCTCTTTGCCGCAGGCGCGACGTACGCGGCCATCGAGGAGGAGATCCGCGCGAAGCTCAGGGCGGGCTCGGGATTCTTCTGCCGCGGCACGGTCATGCATGCGATGGAGGGCTCGCTCTCGAAAGACGAAATGGAAAAGCTCAAGAGTCTCTTCCATGAGTCCGGCGTCATCTTCAGCGTCACGCGCAACCGCATCCCGGGAGCAACGGAACGGCCTGTGGAAAGGCCGCGCCGCAAGGCAGCAAGAGCGCAGAAGCGTCCGGCGGAAGCAGCAGTACAGGCGGAGGCGGCTGTGCCTGCAGAAAACGCGCCGGCAGAGCCCGCAGCTGTGCAGGCGTCATCAGCGGACGACGAAGCCGTGCAGATGGTCGTCGTGAACAAGACGCTGCGCGGCGGGCAGGAAGTCCGCACGAAGAGTTCCGTGCTCGTCTGCGGCAACGTGAATCCCGGCGCGCAGATCATCGCGGGCGGCAGCATCGACATCCGCGGCACGTGCCGCGGCCTCGTGCATGCAGGCGCGTTCGGCAACCAGAAAGCATTTGTCGTCGCCGACCACCTGATCCCGACGCAGATCCGCATCGCAGACCTCATCGCGCGTTCGCCCGATGACCCGCAGCAGATCGAGAAGACGGCGCGCCCCGAGCGCGCTTCCATCAAGGACGGCCAGATCGTCATCGAACCGATTGAAAGGTAACCGTAGAAAGGCAGGAAACATAGATGAGTGAAGTTATCGTAATCACGTCCGGCAAGGGCGGGGTCGGCAAGACGACGACCACGGCGAACCTCGGCATGGGGCTCGCGATGCGCGGCAAGAATGTCGTGCTCGTCGATACGGACACGGGGCTCCGCAACCTCGACCTTTTGCTCGGCCTCGAAAACCGCATCATGTACGACCTCATCGACGTGACGCAGGGCCGCGTGCCCTATAAAAAGGCGCTCGTGCGCCACAAGAAGGTCGAAAACCTCTTCCTGCTGCCGACGTCGCAGGTCAAGGACAAGTCGGCCGTGAATCCTGAAGAACTTGTGAAGCTCTGCGAGGAACTGCGCAAGGAGTTTGACTACATCCTGATCGACTGCCCGGCCGGCATCGAGCAGGGCTTCCAGACGGCCATCGCGGCCGCCGATGTCGCCATCGTCGTGACGATGCCCGAGATTTCGGCTGTGCGCGACGCCGACAAGATCATCGGCGAGCTCGGCCGCGCGGACAAGGAGAACATCAAGCTTATCGTCAACCGCATCCGCCCGCAGATGGTGGAGTCCGGCGACATGCTCGACATGGACGATATCAACGACATCCTTTCCATCGACTGCATCGGCCAGGTGCCCGATGACAAGATGGTCATCACGAGCACGAACCGCGGCGAGCCCTGCATCACGATGGACAAGTCGACGGCGGGCCAGGCATACCGCAACATCGTTGGCCGCCTGCTCGGCGAGAAAGTCCCGTTCATGACGTTCCCGAAAGAGGGATTCTTCTCCCGTCTGAAGCACGTCTTCGGCATGTGAGGAGGGAAGAAGGATGCTGAATGCACTCATGAAGATTTTTGGAAAGAAAGAGCCTTCGGGCAAGGTCGCGCGCGACCGCCTCAAGGTCGTGCTGATTCATGACCGTGCGAGCGTTTCGCCCGAGGTCATGGATCACCTCCGGCGCGACATCCTCGATGTCGTCGGCCGGTACCTCGACATCAATCCCGAGGAAATGGACATCTCCCTCGCAAATGACGAGGATTCCGTCGCGCTCGTCGCGAACATCCCCGTCACGAATCTCAGGCACGGTGGAAAGCGTTGAACAAGAAAATCTTCAAGCGGCTCGACATGCCGCTCGTCATCGCGACGGCGGGCATCATCGTCATGAGCCTCGTCATCATCGGCAGTGCGACACACATCAATACGCCGAGCGAGGAACGCTACTGGTTCGTCCAGAGGCAAGGCCTGTTTGCCATCATGAACATCGCGCTCGCGGCGTTCCTTATGAATTTTGACTACAAGATGCTCGCCGGCTTTCGGAAGAAGCTCTACATCTTCAACCTCATCATGCTGATCGCCGTCATGGTCGTCGGCCAGTCGGCACTCGGCGCGCAGCGCTGGATCGTCATCGGCCCGATCAGCCTCCAGCCATCAGAGTTCTCGAAGCTCATCATGATCGTCTGCCTCGCGGGCATGATGGAGGAACGCGTCGGCCATCTCAATACGCTGCATGACCTGCTGCCGATTGCAGCCTACGTCGGCGTGCCGTTCCTGCTCGTTCTGAAGCAGCCGGATCTCGGCACCTCGCTCGTCTTCATGGCGATTTTCTTCGGCATGATTTTCGTTTCGGGAATCCGATTGCGGCTGCTCGGAGGAATCTTTGCGGCCGGACTTGCCGCCATGCCGGTGCTCTGGCATTTTCTCAAAGATTATCAGAAAATGCGCATCATGGTCTTCATGGATCCGAATGTCGATCCTCTGGGCTCCGGCTACCACATCATCCAGTCGAAAATCGCCATCGGGTCGGGTATGCTCTTTGGCAAAGGGCTCTTCCACGGAACGCAGAGCCAGCTGAACTTTTTGCCGGAGAACCACACGGACTTCATCTTCGCCGTCGTCGGCGAAGAGCTCGGCTTCATCGGAGCGGCGTTCCTGCTGCTTCTCTATCTCGTCGTGCTCTGGCGCGGCATCCAGATTGCGCGCGACGCCGCCGACACGTTCGGCCGCCTGCTCGCCGTCGGCATCACGTCGATGATTGCGTTCCATGTGCTCGTCAACGTCGGCATGACGATGGGCATCATGCCGGTCACGGGCATCCCGCTGCCGCTCATGAGCTACGGCGTCAGCTCGCTGACGACGAACATCTTGTCGATTGCGATTTTATTGAACATCCACCAGAGAAAGCAAAAGCTGTTATTCTAGACGCAAAAGGGGCGGCTTTGCCGCCCTTTTTCCATAAGGAGAGAACTGAACGAAATGGTAACCCTCGACCCCAGCGTGCTGCAGAGTGTCGAAAAGCCCGCACGCTATACGGGCAGTGAATGGAATGTCGTCATCAAGAATCATGCAGATGTCAAATGCACGTTCGCGCTCGCACTGCCGGACGTCTACGAGGTCGGCATGAGCAACCTCGGCCTCGCCATCCTCTACGAAATCCTGAACAGCCGCCCCGACATCGCGGCCGAACGCGTCTATGCGCCCTGGACGGACATGGAAGCCATCATGCGGTCGCAGGGCATCCCGCTCTATTCGCTCGAAACGAAGACGGAAATCAAGAACTTCTCGTTCCTTGGCTTCTCGCTGCAGTACGAGATGATTTATTCGAACGTGCTCAACATGCTCGACCTCGCTGGCATCCCGCTCCATGCGGCTGACCGCACGATGGACGACCCGTTCGTCGTCGGCGGCGGGCCGTGCGTTTACAACGTCGAGCCGGTCGCGCCGTTCTTCGATTTCTTCGTCATCGGCGAGGGCGAAGAGGTCATCACGGAAATCTGCGACGTCTACGAGGCGTGGAAAGCAGACGGCTGCCCGGACGGGCGCCGCGGGTATCTCCGCCGCCTGCTCGATGTCGATGGCATCTACGTGCCGTCGTTCTACGAAGACCGCTATGATGATGACGGCCATTTCTCCGCGCTCGCACCGCTCGACGCTGCCGCGAAGCCCGTCATTTACAAGCGCGTCGTCAAAGACATGGATAACGTCAAATCCGTCGAGCATCCCGTCGTGCCGTACATGAACATCGTGCACAACCGCATCATGCTCGAGCTTTTCCGCGGCTGTTCGCGCGGCTGCCGCTTCTGTCAGGCCGGCATCTGCTACCGTCCGGCGCGCGAGCGCACGGAAGAACACCTGAAAGAGATGGCGCGCGGCCTCGTCGATGTCTCCGGCTATGACGAGATGAGCCTGACATCGCTTTCGTCGGCTGATTACTCGTGTCTCGGCCGTCTCGTCGACGATCTCATGGACGAGTTCCGCCACGAAAAAGTCAGCTTCTCGCTGCCATCGCTGCGCATTGACAGTTTCAGCATCGACCTCGCGCACAAGATGCAGCAGGTGCGCAAATCCGGCCTGACGTTCGCGCCCGAGGCCGGCACGCAGCGCCTGCGCGACGTCATCAACAAGGGCGTTACGGAGGAAGATTTGCTGACGGCCTGCGGCGCGGCGTTCCGCCAGGGCTGGAAGCAGGTCAAGCTCTATTTCATGATGGGCCTGCCGACCGAGACGGACGAAGACGTCATCGGCATCGCTGACCTCGCGAAGAAAGTCGTCGACCTCTATACAGAAATCAAGGGAAAGCGCGGCGTCAAGGT
Organism: uncultured Veillonellaceae bacterium; assembly: GCA_900318215.1. Classification (GTDB taxonomy): domain Bacteria; phylum Bacillota; class Negativicutes; order Selenomonadales; family Selenomonadaceae; genus Selenomonas_C. The sequence goes on along the minus strand of ONJV01000121.1, from coordinate 69 downwards.
CACGATTTCCGTTGCCTGCTTCGTGCCGAAGCCCTACACGCCGTTCCAGTGGTTCGGCCAGGTGCCGCT
>ONJV01000028.1 GCA_900318215.1 uncultured Veillonellaceae bacterium | reverse complement strand
TTTATTTAAAGGTTCAATCAAAACCATTAAAAAACTCGGTATTTTAACCGCATACACCATATCGAAAATGCCACTCGAAGAAAACTATGGCAACGATTTAGCTCAAATTCTCTATGAAGGCTTTAAAGAAGTGATGCAAAGTGGCGCCTATATCCCAACCACGAATCATCAGCACGCATCGATCAAAACAGCGCTTATCCCAGCCGACGACAAAATCGCAGAATTGGTAAAAGGCAAAAAATGGGTAGATACTAGTTATGGCACCTCTAGTTATTACAAAAATGAATTGGGCATTGCTATATATGACATCAAAGACATGATTATCGGCTCCGAAGGCACGCTCGGCATCGTCACGAAAGCCATCCTGAAGCTGTTGCCGCTGCCGCGCAAGAACGTCAGCCTCCTGATTCCGTATCCGACACTCGCGCAGGCCATCGGCACCGTGCCGCTCATCATCGCCTCGAAAGCCATCCCGACGGCCATCGAGTTCATGGAACGCGAAGTCATCCTCGACGCCGAGAAATATCTCGGCCGCAAGTTCCCGGACAACCAGGCCGATGCATATCTGCTGTTGAAATTTGACGGCAACACGATGGAAGAAATCGCTTCTTACTACGATGACACGGCGCAGATCTGTCTCGAGCAGGGCGCCATCGACATCCTGATTGCCGACACGGACGAGCGCAGCGAATCCATCTGGAAGGCGCGCGGCGCGTTCCTCGAAGCCATCAAGGGCTCCACGACGGAGATGGACGAAGTCGACGTCGTCGTCCCGCGCAGCCGCGTCAACGAGTTCGTCGAATTCGTCCACGGCCTCCAGAAGGAAATGGGCGTGCGCATCAAGCTGTTCGGCCACGCAGGCGACGGCAACCTCCACGTCTACATCCTGCGCGACGACCTTTCGAAGGAAGACTGGAAGAAAGTCCTCGATGCCACGATGGAGCGCATGTACTCGCATGCACGCGAGCTCGACGGCCAGGTCTCCGGCGAGCACGGCATCGGCCTTGCGAAGCGCCCGTACCTCAAAGAATCCCTGCAGCCCGAGGACATCGCCCTCATGCGCCGCATCAAGACGGCCTTCGACCCGACGAACATCCTCAACCCGCACAAAGTCTGCGAAGACTGAGCGGACTTCCCGCATCTCCATAGATTCCTTTCATCCTGCATATCTTGATTTTTGCCACGGACCGATTGCGGTTCGTGGCGATTTTTTTTGTTTTTGGAAAAAGGACTTTACATAGAATTTACAAAGCCTTCACACGCGCTCCGCAGCCTCCCTGTATACTGGATGCAGAAGATTCGAAGGATACCGGGGAGGAACGGGTATGTTCAATATCAGCAACAAGCATGAGGAGTTTTTCGACTACCTCATTGGCAATGCGGAAATTTTTCATAAGGGAGCGCTTTTGGCGCAGGGGACGATGAAGGATCCGACGAAGCTGGATGCGCATCTCAAGGAGATCCACAATCTGGAGCATGAGGCCGATGCGACGAATGGCGAAGTCATCCGCAACATTTCGGGACTCATCGGCGCCATCATCTGGAACCTCCTGACGTGGTGGTTCGGCATGCCGTTGAGCTCGTCGCATGCGCTGATTGGCGGCATGATCGGGGCCGTTGTCATCCTGACGGCGACGATGCTGCATCTGCCGGTCTCGACGACGCATGTCGTCTCGGGCTCAATCTTTTCTTTTCCTTTTCAGCGAATCGTGTATAATAGAGCATGGAAAGGATGGCGATGACATGAAGAAGGTGCTCGTGACATTCGTGCTCACGGCGCTGCTCGCGGTTTCGGGCTGCATCTTCGCGGCTGGGTACTACGTCGGCAACTACCTCGTCGGCTTCGGCCTCGTGCGCGGCACGGCGGAGAACCCGATGGCGCCGCCGCGCGCCTATGCGCTCCTGATGCCGCCAGGCACCTGGAACTACACACGTCCCGATGCGCCGAGCGAGGAATGGGCGCTGGAGTCGGCGGACGGCCTGCGCCTCGTCGCGACGCATTTCACGCCCGAGCACCCGACGGGCAACTGGGTCATCGTCGCGCACGGCTACGGCTGCACGCAGGAAAATTCCTACTACATCGCTGCGAACTACCTCGCGATGGGATACGACGTGCTGACGCCCGACCTGCGGAGCTCGGGGCAGAGTCAGGGCACGTTCGTCACGATGGGGCTCAAGGAGAGCGAGGACATCGTCCACTGGGCGCAGCGCATCGCAGACGCGCAGCCGGACGCGCGCATCGTGCTGCATGGCGTCTCGATGGGCGCTGCGACCGTTATGATGGCGAGCGCTGCGAGTGACCTGCCGTCTGCCGTCGTCGCAACGGTTGAGGACTGCGGCTATACGAGCGCCTACGACCTTTTGGCGTACCAGATGGAGGAATCGTTCCGCCTGCCGTCCTTTCCGAGCATGAACCTCCTCGATTGGCGCTGCGAAAAGCGCGCGGGCTTTTCGCTCCATGCAGCGGCGCCTGCCGAGGCTGTCCGCCGCTCCCGCGTGCCGATCCTCTTCATCCACGGCACGAAGGACACGCTTGTCCCGCCGGTCATGGCCGAGGAACTTTACGCCGCCTGCACGACGGAGAAAAAGCTCCTGCTCGTAGAGGGCGCCATCCATTCCGCCGCGAGCCAGCAGGATCATGAGATCTACTATCGGACGGTACGGGAGTTTTTGAAAGGGAAAGTATACGGGTAAAAAAGAAAGGATCTGACATTTCATGAACGAGCAGGAAATGAAAGACATCGTCGCTCATTACAACATGCGCAACTACGGCAAGCCGCGCAGCGTCCAGGAGACGACGGCGCGCTACCATCAGAAGTGCGAACAGTACAAGAACCTCCGGTCGATGGACAACGTCGACCACGAGCAGATTTCCATGGTCTATGCCGAGGCAAAGGCGCTCGGCTGGGTCATCGGCAAGGAAGAAAAGGATATCTATCGCGAACTGAACAGCTGAGAGCAGCAAAATGGCCGCCCGCGTCTTTGGAGACGGGGCGGCCGTTTTTGACGGGTTACGTTGAATAGCTGTCCGTATGAAGGAATTCTTTTTCCACAACCTGTCCGCCTGCGAGGTAGAGGCGGTAGACACTCGGGTGCAGGCGGCTGCCGTCGCTTTCGAGCTGTACGGTCTTGCCGCCGAGGTCAGCTTTCGTGCCGAGCACGTAGATTGTCAGGTCGGTGCCGTTCGCGCTGGCAAGCAGGTAGACGCCATGCGCGAGCTGGTTCTGGAACTGGAAGTCGAGGAGGCCGTCGGCGACGGTCGCGTCGCGGCCGGGCGGGCAGTAGGATGAGGGGAATGCGTGCGATGTGCGCACCGTCGTCTTGAGCCCCGCGAGCAGTACGGCGTTGTAGAGCGTCGAGCTGACCTGGCAGACGCCGCCGCCGATGTCCTGCGCGGGACGTCCGTCGAGAATGACGCCCGCCGTCTGGTAGCCGGCATCGCGCGTGCGCGCGCCGACCGTATCGTTGAACGAGAATGTGCCCGTGCTGCGGATGAAGGCGCCATTGAGCTTTCCTGCCGCGATGGCGATGTTCTGCCCGCGTGCGCCGGGATAGTAGTGCGTCGAATATTCGCCGAGGATGCTGTCGACGCTCGCGAGGTCGGCGTCCGTGACGGGCGGCTGCGCTTCCTCGATGGGGATTTCGGCGTGCACGGTCAGCGCAAGTGACTGGAGCTTCGGCCCTGCTTCAGCGACGACGGCGTCGGCGTCGGCTTTGCGCCCGATGGTCGCCGCATGGCGCTCGATGATGCCATTCGCCGCAAGCGAGAGGCTGGCGTTCGCCGGCTGTGCTGCGAGCTCGCCTGCGATATCATTGCATTTCTGCTGGAGCTTTGCCTCGTCATACGTGGCCGTGAGTTTGACATTCTGCCCGACGAGCGCGAGCTTCATCTGCTCGGCCATGTTGCGGAAGAGGGAATGGCCGCGTCCCGTGCCATAGGCCTCCTGCACGGCGCCTTCGACGTCGGGCGCAAGGTCGATGTCTTTCGGCGAAATCTTCCACTGCTTCTGGCCGGCCGTAACGAGGACGGCGTCCTTCTTGAGCTTCGCGCGCGCTTTTTCCGTAAAGAAATGGCGCACCTCGTTTTCCGTCATGCCGGAAAGCGTCTGGCCGTCCGACTGGACGCCCATGATGACGCGGTTGTGATTTGAAATCGAGACGGAAGCACCGCCGATGGCCGCCACGCCAATGGAAAACGATGCGATGAGAATTGCCAGCATCTTTTCAGTTGAAAGTGGTAAATTCATGATACGGAAACACCTCTGGAAACTTCTTCAAACCTTCTTCTAGTATACGCGATTCCCAGAGATTTGAAAAGACATTTCACGCTGGATTCGGAAAGGCAGGAACCTATGACAGAGAGAGAAGAACAGGGAACGGGCAACGTCCGCGTGATGACCGACCGCGAGCGTGAGAGCTACGACGGCGTCACGCTCGAGCAGGGGCCGGGCGGGGAAACGTACGAAACAGGCGATGCAGGCGCAACGTCTAGCCGCTCGTATAGCAGCGAAGGCCCGCACGTTGTCTTCGAACGCAGCAGCGGCGATGGCCCGCATATCACGTTCGAGCGCATGGATGCCAAGGGCCTCCGCAACACGGTGCTCGAGCACCTGCTCGGCCGCTGGTGGAAATGGAAGCTCGGCGCCGGCATCGCAGGAGCCGTCATCGTCATCTGCGCCCTCGTCTTCCTGGCGTCCTCGCTCCTGATCTTCGCCCTGCCAGCCATCGCCATCGTCTTCGCCGCCTGCCTGCTCGCGCAGATGCTGCGGCGCTGAAAATACAAAGCATACATAGAAAGACCGCCGCAGGGGGGGACCTGCGGCGGTCTTTCGCACACACAATAGAATCAAAAGTTACAGGGGGATGGAGGATTGTGAGAAGCGTACATCCGATTCGAGGAGGGGTTCAACGAATGGATGCTTGGGGGCGCTTCTCTTTTTGTTTTCCCTTTGACAGCTTTTATTTTAGCGAAGGAAAACGGTTTCTGCAAGAGGCGTCTGTGATTTTTTTGCAGGAAAAAAGAGGAATTTTACCAGTTTTGTGAAATAGTAAATCTGTAAATGTGAAATTCACAGGTTTTTGTGAAGGGAAAGGGGAGCCTGACAACTTTGAAGACAAAGGAACGGAGAGACCGTGTCCTCCAGAAGCTCATGGAAGAGCGGCGCGTCACAATCGAGGGGCTTGCAAAGGAGCTCGATGTCTCGACGATGACGATCCGCCGCGATCTCCGGCGCCTCGCGGACGATGATGTCGTGACGCTCGTGCATGGCGGCGCGGTCTACAACGAGGGGAGCGCGTACCTGCCGGCGCTTTCCGTGCGCGAGCGGCAGATGCGGCGCGAAAAGAGCGCTATCGCCGAATACTGCGCGCGCCGCATCCCCGAGGGCAGCGCCGTCTATCTCGACAATGGCTCGACGACAGTTGAGATCGCCGACGCACTCTTAGGCAAGCAGAACATCGCCGTGCTCTCGCATTCACTGCCCGTGCTCAACATCCTTTCGAATGCGAAGAACATCCAGCTCATCTCGATTCCGGGCGTCTACGAGCCCTCGGCGAAAGGCTTTTTCGGCGATCTCGCCGTCCGCATGATTCGCCAGTTCCGCATCGACATCGCGTTCTTCGGCGTCACGGCCGTCAGCGCGGAGGACGGCGTCATGAGCGCGGTGTTTTACGAGCAGGCGCTCAAGAAGGCGCTCCTCGAGCGCGCGCGCAAGAAGGTGCTGGCCATCGACCACACGAAGATTGGTGGCACGTCGTTCCTCAAGGTCTGCGACCTCAAGGATGTCGATGCCATCGTGACGGATCATGCTGCCGACCGCGCGTTCCTCAAGGAGGCGGCGCGCCTCGGCGTCGAGACCGTGCAGGTGTAAGAGACGAAGCAGACGGAGATTGCAAGGACAATTGTCTCTTTTTGTTGACACCGAGCGCGTTTCCAGCTATCATGGAACTGTGATTTGTGAAAATTCTTGTGAACACTTACGGGGAGGAAGATGATTCCATGAAAGTAGCAGTCCTCATGGGAAGCGATTCTGATTGGCCGATTCTGAAGCCGGCCGTGGAGCTTCTGAAGCAGTTCGGCATCCAGGCAGAGGTCGAGGTTGCCTCGGCCCACCGCACGCCAGCCAAAGTCCGCGATTTCGTGCTGGCTGCGCCCGGCCAGGGCGTCGGCGCCTTCATCGTCGCGGCGGGTGCTGCCGCACATCTCGCCGGCGTTGTCGCGAGCTACACGACGCTGCCGGTCATCGGCGTCCCAATCAATGCGACGGCGCTCAACGGCATGGACGCGCTCCTCTCGACGGTGCAGATGCCGTCAGGCGTCCCGGTGGCCACGATGGCCATCAACGGCGCGAAGAACGCCGCCATCTTCGCTGTGCAGATTTTCGCCGTGTCGGACAAGGACCTCGCGAAGAAGCTCGCCGACTACCGCGGCGAGATGGTGCAGAGCGTCGACAAGAAGGCCGCGCGCGTGAAAGCCCAGCTCTGAGCTGCCTTTGTTTCTTTTAGATAGGAGAGGGAAAAAGCAACCAGTGATGTATGATATCGCAAACAAATGGAAAGAGGAGTGCGGCGTCTACGGCGTCTATTCGCGGACGGAAGATGTCTCGGAAATGACGTACTTCGGCCTCTATGCCCTGCAGCATCGCGGGCAGGAGAGCGCCGGCATCGCGCTGACGGATGGCGCGTGGATGGACGTCACGCGTGGCATGGGCCTCGTCAATGAGGTCTTCCGCCACCAGCTGCCGCACATGGAAAATCAGTACATCGCCATCGGCCATGTGCGCTATTCGACGACGGGCTCGAGCTTGCTCGCGAATACGCAGCCGCTCATGGTCAACTACGCGGGCGGCAAGATCGCGCTCGCGCACAACGGCAACCTCACGAACGCCGCTGAGATCCGCCACCAGCTCGAGCAGGAGGGCACGATCTTCCAGACTTCCATCGATTCTGAGGTCTTCGTGAACCTCATCGCGCGCTCGCGCAAGGAGACGATTGAGGAAAAAGTGCTCGAAAGCCTCCAGAAAATCCAGGGTGCGTATTGCCTGACCATTATGACGGAAGACAAGCTCATCGGCGCGCGAGACCCACACGGCTTCCGCCCGCTCTGCATCGGCAAGCTCGATGACGGCACGTGGATTCTGTCGTCCGAGACCTGCGGCCTCGATGTCAACGGCGCCGAGTTCGTCCGTGATGTCGCGCCGGGCGAGATGGTCGTCATCGACGACAGCGGCCTCAAATCGTACAAGTTCCGTCAGGGCGAAAAGCTGGCTTCCTGCATTTTCGAATACATCTATTTCGCACGTCCGGACTCCGTCATCGACGGCCAGAGCGTCCATGCCGCCCGCTTCGAGATGGGCCGCATCCTCGCGCGCGAGTCGAAGTTCGAGGGCGATATCGTCATCTCCGTGCCGGACTCCGGTACGACGGCCGCGACGGGCTACGCCTACGAGGCTGGCCTGCCGTTCGTCGAGGGCCTGATCAAGAACCGCTACATCGGCCGCACGTTCATCCAGCCGACGCAGAAGGCGCGCGATACGGCCGTCAAACTCAAGCTCAACCCGATTCGTTCCGTCGTCGAGGGCAAGCGCGTCATCATGGTCGATGACTCCATCGTGCGCGGCACGACGAGCGGCAAGATTGTCAAGATGCTGCGGAACGCTGGCGCGAAGGCTGTCTACATGTGCGTGAGTTCTCCCCCCATCGGCTATCCCTGCTACTACGGCATCGACACGAGCGTCCGCAAGGAACTCATCGCTGCGACGAAATCCGTCGAGGAGATTCGCGAGTACATCGGTGCCGACGGCCTGCACTTCCTGAGCCTCGAGGGGCTCAAAAAGTCTGTGAGTGCCGTTTCGGCTGACGCGATGTGCTATGCCTGCTTCAACCAGGCGTATCCGGTCGCGCAGGGCGAAAAGCCGCAGGGCGACAGCAAGTATGTTTTCGAGCAGCGCCGCAAGTGCTGACATTCGTTTTTCCCGAGCATCATTTACTTTGGAGGAATCCTAAAACACTATGGCAGAAAAAATGACCTATAAGGACGCGGGCGTCAACATCGATGCGGGCAATGCTTCCGTCAAGCTCATCAAGGACAGCGTGCGCGCGACATATCGCCCGGAAGTCCTCGGCGACCTCGGCGGCTTCGGCGGCCTGTTTGCGCTGAATGCGGGCAAGTACAAAGAGCCCGTCCTCGTCTCCGGCACGGATGGCGTCGGCACGAAGCTCAAGATCGCCTTTTTGCTCGGCAAGCATGACACGGTCGGCCAGGATGCCGTCGCGATGTGCGTCAACGACATCCTCGTGCAGGGCGCGGAGCCGCTGTTCTTCCTTGATTATCTCGCGGTCGGCAAGCTCGACCCCGAGCAGGTCGCCGACGTCGTCAAGGGCGTCGCGAATGCCTGCAAGGAATCGGGCTGCGCGCTGATCGGCGGCGAGACGGCCGAGATGGCAGGCTTCTATCCGGATGGCGAGTACGACATCGCGGGCTTCTGCGTCGGCGCCGTCGAGAAATCGAAGCTCATCACGGCGGACAAAGTCAAAGAGGGCGACGTCCTCCTGGGCCTGCCGTCGACGGGTGTTCATTCGAACGGCTTCTCGCTCGTGCGCAAGATTGTCTTCGAGCGCCAGGGCATGAAAGGCTCGGAGCATATCGATGAGCTCGGTACGACGATTGGCGAAGCGCTGCTGACGCCGACGCGCCTCTATCCGAAGACCTGCCTGCCGCTCATTGAAAAGTTTGACATCCACGGCATGGTGCACATCACGGGCGGCGGCTTCTACGACAACATCCCGCGCGCGCTGCCAGACGGCCTCGCAGCCCTCATCAATGACGACGCATGGGAGATGCCGCCGATTTTCGCGCTGCTGCAGAAATGGGGCAACGTTGACTGGCCCGAGATGTATCGCACGTTCAACATGGGCATCGGCATGATTCTCATCGCATCCCCGGATGAGGCCGCAAAGATTTCGGCGCATCTCAAGGGCGAAGGCGAGACGGTCTACGAAGTCGGCCGTGTCGTCCGCGGCAACCACGATGTCACGATCAAAGGCGGCGTGTTCCATGGCTGAGAAAACGCAGCAGGTTCTCGGCGTCCTCGCTTCGGGCCGCGGCACGGATCTTCAGTCCATCATCGACGCAGTCCACAGGGGAGAGGTGCATGCAAAGATCGGCGTCGTCCTCTCCGACAAGCCGGATGCCTATGCGCTCGAACGCGCGAAGAAAGCCGGCATCCCGGCGCTCTGCATCGACCGCAAGCAGTATGACGGCCGCGAGCCCTTCGAAGAGGCGCTGATTGCTGCACTCGAGGAAAAAGGCGTGACGCTCGTCGTGCTCGCCGGTTTCATGCGCATCCTGACGCCGCTCTTCGTACGTCATTACAAAGGCCGCATCCTCAACATCCACCCGGCGCTGCTGCCGAGCTTCCCCGGCGCGCATGCGCATCGCGACGTTCTCGCCTATGGCGTCAAGGTCAGCGGCTGCACGATCCATTTCGTCGATGAAGGCACGGACAGCGGCCCGATCATCGCGCAGGCCGCCGTGCCCGTGCTCGACGACGATACGGAGGACACGCTCGGCGCCCGCGTGCTTGCAGAAGAGCACAAGCTCTATCCGCAGGTCATCGAATGGTACTGCGAAGGCCGTCTCCACATCGAAGGCCGCCATGTCCGTATTGACAGATAAAGAAAGGACACAACACTTATGAAAATCAAACGCGCCCTGATCAGCGTTTCCGACAAGACCGGCGTCGTCGACTTTGCACGCGCACTCCACGAAGCAGGGGTCGAGATTGTTTCGACCGGCGGCACGATGAAGGCCATCAAAGGGGCCGGCATCCCCGTCACCTATGTCAGCGATGTCACGGGCTTCCCCGAAATCATGGACGGCCGCGTCAAGACGCTGAACCCGTACATCCACGGCGGCATCCTCGCCGTCCGCGACAACCCCGAGCACGTCCGCGAGATGAAGGAGCACAAGATCACGGGCATCGACCTCGTGGCCGTCAATCTCTATCCGTTCAAGGCGACGATCGAGAAGCCGGGCGTCACGCTGGCTGAGGCCATCGAGAACATCGACATCGGCGGTCCGGCCATGGTGCGCGCGGCGGCGAAGAACTTCAAGTTCGTCACGATCGTCACGAACCCCGGCCGCTATGACGCGATTGCCAAGCAGGTCCAGGAGAACGGCGAAGTCGACGACCATACGCGCATGGTGCTCGCGCAGGAAGCCTTTGCGCATACGGCGGCCTATGACGACATGATCCAGAACTATCTCAAAGAGCAGCTCGAAAAGTGAGGGGAGACGGCATGAATATTCTCGTCATCGGCGGCGGCGGCCGCGAGCATACGCTGGCTTGGAAGCTCGCGCAGTCTCCTTCTGCGACAAAGCTCTACGCCATCCCGGGCAACCCCGGCATGGCAGCGGTTGCTGAATGTGTCAGCGGCATCTCCATCGAGGATAATGAAGCTGTCGTGGCCTTTGCAGAGGAGCACGCCATCGACCTCGCCGTCATCGGCCCGGAAGTGCCGCTGACGAACGGCATCGTCGACGCGTTCGAGGCCGCTGGCATCCTCGCGTTCGGCCCGCGCAAAGCGGCCGCTGAGCTCGAAGGGTCGAAAGCGTTCTCGAAAGGGCTCATGAAGAAGTACGGCATCCCGACGGCGAAGTATGAAGTCTTCACGGATGCGGAGGCCGCAAAAGATTATGTCAGGCAGGAAGGCGCGCCCATCGTCATCAAGGCGGACGGCCTCGCGGCTGGCAAGGGCGTCATTGTCGCTGAGACGTGCGACGAGGCGCTTGCTGCTGTCGCAGACATCATGGAAGATCAGGAATTCGGCGCGGCCGGGAACCGCGTCGTCATCGAGGAATTCATGGAAGGCGAGGAAGCGTCACTGCTCTGCTTCACAGACGGCGAGACCATCGTCCCGATGATTTCCTCGCAGGATCACAAACGCGCCTATGACGGCGACAAGGGGCCGAACACGGGCGGCATGGGAACGTATGCGCCCGCGCCTGTCATGACGCCCGCCATGATTGAGGCGACGAAGGAAAAAATCTTGAAGCCCGTCATCGCCGCGATGAAGCAGGAAGGCCGCACGTATCAGGGCTGCCTCTACGCCGGCCTCATGATCACGAAAGACGGCCCGAAGGTCGTCGAGTTCAACGCGCGCTTCGGCGATCCCGAGACGCAGGTCGTGCTGCCACTTCTCAAAAGCGACCTCGTGGACATCATGGTCGCTTGCGCGAAGGGCGATGGCAGTCTCAAAGACCTCGACATCGCGTGGAGTGATGGCGCGGCCGTCTGCGTCGTGCTCGCCTCGGGCGGCTACCCAAAATCGTACCGGAAAGGGTATGAGATCACGGGGCTCGATGAGGCGGAGAAGCTCGGATGCCACGTCTTCCACGCTGGCACGGCAGAAAGGGATGGTTCTGTCGTGACAGCCGGCGGCCGCGTGCTCGGCGTCGTTGCCGAGGCGGCCGATGTCCGCGCAGCGGTGGACAAGGCGTACCAGGGCGTCAACGTCATTGATTTCAAGGACAAGATGTTCCGCCACGACATCGCGCATCGCGCGCTCGAGCGGCAAAGCTGATAACATCATCGAATGGACGAACCGCACAGAGCGGCGGGACGTCTCGCATAAGAAGGCTCCTTTCCGGGAAGAAGGATCTGACTCCCCGGGAAAAGGAGCCTTTTTTGCGTTTCATGACGAATTTTGTCCCGAAACATGAAACTTAGTAAAAAATGAAAATGTGACCTCCCCAAAGTGGAGAATCTGTGCTATAATACATAACATTAGAAGAACGACAAAAACGACTTAAGTGTTTCTCCGTGCGGAATAGGGGAGACGCGAAGGGAGACATTTGCTGCATGAATTGGATGCTTGAAAATCTGAATGGAATCGCGCTGGCATTGCTGCCCATCCAGGCGATGCTCGTCATCTTCTACTTCCGGCGGAAGTATCCGCCGCTGCGGCGCCGCGATACCTTCGGCATGGTGATCGGTTCCGGCATCATCCTGACAGGGCTCGGTTTCGCGAGCGGTCTGACAGCGCTCTACGCTGGGAGCTACCTGAGCCTGCTCTTCGGCATCCGGAGCTTCTTCGGCGCGCAGAACCCCGAACGCTTTCTCGAGCATCGCACGGGCCTCTTCAACCGCCGCTCGTTCGAGGGCGTCATGCAGGAGAACTTCGGCCGCCGCTACTGGCTCGTCTCGTTCGGCATCTACAACTATGCCGATGTTCGCGAGCTCTATGGTGCGCAGCAGATGGATCGCTGCCTCGCGCAGATTGGCAGCTGGATTCGCAAGACATTCCCCGGCGTCAACAGCTATTATCTCCGGAATGGCATCTTCATCCTGCAGTCGTTCCAGCCGCTCGACCAGGAGACCGTCTCGCACCGCATCCAGCAGCGCTTCGGTGAGAGCTGGCAGGTCGGGGAGTCCGAGCGCTTCCTCGATGTCGGCTGCGCCTTCCTTGACAGCTCCATCTGCGTCTCATCTGTCCATGTCCTCATGAATTGCATCTCGATGGCGCATCGCCATCTTGATGAAAAAGTGCAGAAGCCGACGGAGGCCATCCAGGTCGATGGCAAATACGTACGCGGCCTTCACGAGGAACGCGCTGTCAAGCGTGCGCTCGAACGCGCGGTAGAAAACGATTCCGTCTGTGTCTTCCTGCAGCCGATTGTCGATGCCAGCTCGCAGCGTGTCGTCGGTGCCGAGGCGCTCGCACGCCTCTTTGACGACGAGCTCGGCTACATCTCGCCAGGGAACTTCATCCCCATCGCCGAAAAAGACGGCAGCATCTCGGCGCTCGGCCGCCAGGTCTTCCGCAAGACGTGCGACTTCATGAGCCGCCCCGAGATCCAGCAGCTCGGCCTCGACTGGGTCAATGTCAACCTTTCGCCCGTGCAGTGCATGAACCCGCATCTCGCCGAGGAATTCATCGGCATCCAGCAGGCCTATGGCGTCCCGGCCGAAAAAATCCATCTCGAAATCACGGAAGAATCCATCATCAACCTCGCAACGCTGCAGGATCAGATTGCGCGGATGCGTGCCAAGGGGTTCCGCTTCGTGCTCGACGACTACGGCAGCGGCTATTCGAACCTCATGATGGTGCGCAAGATCCCGTTCATCAACATCAAGCTCGACATGAGCTTCGTGCGCGCGCATTTCCAGGAGCCGAATACGCTGCTTCCTGACACGATTCGCGCGTTCCGCGAGCTCGGCTTCAGCATCACGGCCGAAGGTGTGGAGACCTCGGCCATGGCGCTCGCGCTCGACCAGATGGATACGACGTATCTGCAGGGCTTCCACTATGCAAAGCCCATGCCGATGGAGGATTTCTATGCCTTCATGAAGTCGCATGAAGAAGCGGGCGAAGCAGCAGAGGAAGAGGCGGACGAAAGCAGCGAAATGGCCGGAAAGGCCGAAGCTGCTGCAGAAGATGAAGCGGAGAAAGCGGACGAGGCGTCTGCAGAAGACCTCCCGCTCGCGGCCAGCTCCGTCTGCTGAACCAGCGGCGCGTGAAGCTGTCAGAAAAAACTAAAGGAACAAGCGAACATGTCATATATGCCAGCACAGAACCTGCTGGAGGCCTATGCACGCCTCGTCGTGCGCATTGGTGTCAACCTCCAGCACGACCAGATTCTCGTCATCAATAGCCCCATTGAATGCGCGCCATTCGCGCGCTTGCTCGCAAAAGAAGCCTATAAAGCCGGGGCCCACGAAGTCGTCATGAGCTGGGGCGATGAGCTCTCAGCCCGCATCAAGTACGACATGGCCGGGACGGCCGTCTTTTCGGAGTTTCCCGAATGGCGGCGTGCGTTCTATACGGATTATGCCGAGCAGGGCGCGGCTTTCATCTCGATTGCTGCGCGCGACCCGGAAATCTTTTCGGGCGTCGATCCTGAGCGGCTGACGCTCGCGCAGCAGGCGGCAGGAGCCGCGCTGCTCGAATACCGCGCCCGCCTCATGGCGAACCAGAATACCTGGTGCGTCGCCTCTGTGCCGACGGCTGCCTGGGCGAAGAAAGTCTTCCCTGAGGCTTCGGAAGACGAGGCCGTTGCAAAGCTCTGGGACGCAATCTTCCGCACGGTCCGCATCGGCGGAGATTCCGATGTCGTTGCTGCTTGGCACGACCATATCGACTATCTGCATCGCGCGGCGAAGTTCCTCAATACCAATGACTTTGCCAGCCTGCATTATACAAACGAGCTCGGCACAGACCTCTGGGTCGAGCTGCCGGAAGGCCATCTCTGGGCGGGCGGCTCGGAGATGGCGGCGACGCATGTGCCGTTCGTCGCGAACCTGCCGACGGAAGAAGTCTACACGCTGCCGAAGCGTGACGGCGTCACGGGCCGCGTCGTGGCCTCGAAGCCGCTTGTCTATCAGGGCAGCCTGATCGAGCATTTTTGGCTCGAATTCGAGGGCGGCAAAGTCGTGCGCTTCCATGCCGAAAAGGGGGAGGACGTGCTCGCCGAACTCCTGAAGACTGACGAAGGCTCGGCGCGTCTCGGCGAAGTCGCGCTCGTGCCGTATGATTCGCCGATTTCAAAGAGCGGCCTGCTGTTCTACAACACGCTTTTTGACGAGAATGCCGCCTGCCATCTCGCGCTTGGCAAGGCGTATCCGACCTGCCTCAAAGGCGGCGAGGACATGGACAGCGTCACGCTGCTGCAGCATGGCGTCAACGACTCGCTGCTGCATGAGGACTTCATGGTCGGCAGCCGCGAACTCGCCATCACGGGCACGCGCCGCAGTGACGGTCGCGCGGTTCCCGTGTTCCGCCACGGCAATTTTATAGAGTTTTGACACAACCCAAGGCCCCCTCTCCGAGGGGGCTGTCAGCGTAGCTGACTGGGGGTGTGGCGAAGGTAGGCCATCGCAAATTACAAGATTGTGCAGTCGAAGAATTGTAAACATGTAACATCTCTTTTTCCTGATTGATTGACAGACCGTCCCTCATACGCTACACTAGTAAAAATAATTTTTTTCGCGTCCACCATCTAGAGAAAGGGGCTTGCATTGGCATACTACTATCCTGAACCATCGCATACGTTTGGCGAGTATCTCCTCGTCCCGGGCTATTCCTCTGACAAGTGCATTCCGACGAACGTCTCGTTGAAGACGCCGCTCGTGAAGTTCAAGAAGGGCGAAGAGCCGAAGATTTCCATGAACATCCCGATGGTTTCCGCCATCATGCAGGCCGTTTCGAACGACACCATGGCCATCGCGCTCGCGAAAGAGGGCGGCGTCTCCTTCATCTATGGCTCCCAGACCATCGAGGAAGAGGCTGCCATGGTCGCGCGCGTCAAGAACTACAAGTCCGGCTTCGTCACGAGTGATTCGAACATCACGCCAGAGACGACGCTCGGCGAAATCCTCGAACTGCTCAAAAAGACGGGCCATTCCACGATGGCTGTCACGGAAGACGGCACGCCG
>ONJV01000120.1 GCA_900318215.1 uncultured Veillonellaceae bacterium | reverse complement strand
TTCTCGCCCAAGAGCGACTGGTTCTGTCCTGCGAGGTTCTGATTTTCGCCGAGCAGGTTGTTATTTGCCGTGGCGAGCTCATCGTTGCGCGCCATGAGTGCGGCCTTTGCCTGCTCGAGCAGCATGTTGCCCTCTTTGAGGCGCGCCTGTTCTTCTTCAAGCGATTTCTGCTGCGTCTGGAGCTTTTCAACTTCCTGCTGCGAGGCGTCAAGCGCACGGTCGGCCTCTTCTTTCTGCTGCGTCGCGCTGTCGAGGTCAGCCTGCGTTGCCAGCAGGTTCGCCTTCGTCTCCTGCATCGTGCGGTTGAGCTTTTCCATGCCGAAAAGCGCCGTGCGCACGTCTTTCGAGACGGCCGTCATGACGCCGAGCGTCGTCGTCGTGATGAGGATGCCCGTGACGATCGTGACGATGATCGAGGTATGGCGCGGGCGCAGGCCGAAAAGCGACAGGCGTTTCTTGCCGACTTTCGAGCCGAGGCGGTCGCCGATGAAGGCGATGGCGCCCCCCGTTACAATGAGGACTAAGATAAGCAGTACGCCATACATAGGCTGACCTCCTTCAACTTTATAGAAAGCGAAACAAACTTCAGCCTCCCTCTCAGAGGGGGGGCTGCATATTCGTAATCACCTCGACGCGCGGCGGACGAGGATGAGGCCTGCAATCAGGCCGACGATGTTCGGAATCCAGACGGCGAGCATCGGGGCGATGGCGCCGCTGCGGCCGATGGCGTTGGCCATTGTCATGAGCGCGTAGTAGAGGAAGATGATGATGACGCTCATTGCGAAGCCTGCCGATGAGCTGTTGCGCGTCGGCTGCAGGCCGAGCGGCACGCCGACGAGCGCGAAGATCAGGCTCGCCATCGGCACGGTGATGCGCTGGTAGAGTTCGGTCTCGAGCTTGTTCGTATCGACATACTGCGTCTTCATGATGTCAATCTGGGCTTTGAGCTCCTTCATCGTGAGCTCTTCGGGGTCTTTCTGCTCGCGAACAATCTGCTTCGGGCTCGCCTTGATGGGCAGCACCTGCTTGTCAAAGCGCAGCGAGTGCTCGCTCTGACCCTCCGTGATATCGTAGAGCATGCCGTTGTGCATGACCCACTGGCTGTCGCCATATTCGGCAAAGTCGGCATTCTCGACATGGATGACCTTGCCGTCGTCGTTGAACTCCTGGAGCGTCAGCCCCTGCAGCGTCTCCGTGTCGGCATCATAGCGCCGCGCGTAGAGCAGGCGCTGAATCTTGCCGTTCTGGATATCCTTGAGGATGACATGATCCTGCGACTTCATGCCGCTGTTGCCCTGGATTTCGTAGTAGACAACGTTGCGGTAGGCCGTATTCGCCCACGGAACGACGTACTCATTGAAGAGAATCGCGCAGATGCTGACGATGAAGCCGAGGAGGATGGCCGGTGCTGCGATGCGGAAGAAGCCGATGCCGCACGACTTCATGGCCGTGATTTCCGACGAGCTCGAGAGGCGGCCGAATGTCAGGAGCGTCGCGAGCAGCATCGACATCGGGAACGTCCACATGATGACGCTCGGCAGGCCGTAGACGAAGACCTTGATGACAGACGACAGCGAGGCGCCGTAGTCCGTGATGTACTTCGCGATCTTGAAGAGCGTCCCGGAGCCGATGAAGACGGCAGAGAAGGCGCAGATGCCGAAGAGGAAGGTCAGGAGAACTTCCCGGAAGATGTATTTGTCGAGAATGCGGATGTGCATCTGTACGTACTCCTATTATAGCGTAAAATTGTCGCCAAGGTAGAACTTTCTTGCGACCGGGCTGTTCGCGATGGTCTCGCTGTCGCCCTCGAGCAAGATTTTGCCTTCGCTGAGGATGTAGGCGCGGTCGACGATGTGGAGCGTCTCGCGCACGTTGTGGTCGGTGATCAGGATGCCCATGCCGCGCTGCCGGAGATACTGGACGATTTCCTGGATGTCGGCGACGGCGAGCGGATCGACGCCTGCAAACGGCTCATCGAGCAGGATGAACTGCGGCTCGAGCGCGAGGCAGCGCGCAATCTCGACGCGGCGGCGCTCACCGCCCGAAAGCTCCGTGCCGCGCCGCTTCTCGACGTGCTGGATGTGAAACTCTTCGAGCAGGGATTCATACTTGTCTTTCTGCTCGGCTTTCGAGAGGTCCGTTGTCTCTAGGATGGCCATGATGTTTTCCTTGACCGTGAGCTTGCGGAAGATGGAGGCCTCCTGCGTGAGGTAGCTGATGCCGAGCGAGGCACGCTTGTGCATCGGCAGCTTGCTGATGTTGACGTCGGAAAGAAAGACTTCGCCCGACGTCGGATGCTCGAGGCCGACAATCATGTAGAACGTCGTCGTCTTGCCCGCGCCGTTCGGCCCGAGCAGGCCGACAATCTCTCCTTTCTCGACGCGCAGCGACACGCGGTCGACGACCGTGCGCCGCTTGAACGTCTTCACGAGATTCTTCGCTTCAATATTCACGCTGCATCCTCCATCCGGCTTCGTGCCGATCTTGCTTTAGGTCTTGCTTTTACTGTGCAGGCTGTGCCTGCGGCTGGCCGTCCTTTGCGAGGTAGACGGTCAGCTTGTTCGCGCGCATCGTGT
This sequence comes from uncultured Veillonellaceae bacterium, assembly GCA_900318215.1. Classification (GTDB taxonomy): domain Bacteria; phylum Bacillota; class Negativicutes; order Selenomonadales; family Selenomonadaceae; genus Selenomonas_C. The sequence continues at coordinate 4,894 of ONJV01000120.1, read as the reverse complement.
TGTTTTCCTGCACGGCCCAAGCATTGCCCGTCGCCGTGACGACGCCCTGGCCCTGCTTTCCCTGATAATCCATGACATCGCCGCCGACCTCGGCATTCTTCGCAGGACTCACGAGATGCGCCGAGCCCGTGCCGATGTAGTGGTCGTCCTTCATCCAGCCCTCCATGCGGGCCGCCGTGAACGTGCCGTCAGCATTCGAGACGACGCCGCCCTCGGCCATGAGCAGATAGTCGTTCTGCTGCGGATAGTAGTCGACCTGGTTGCCGGAAAAGCTCTTGTCCTGCTGCGTGCCGTGGACATTCCCCGTCGCGCGCATGTGCTCCTGCCCGTCGGAAACGATTTCGTTGCAGGTGAGGCGCATGTCATCTTTCATGGCGATGACATTTCCCGTGACCGTGCCTGCCTGCGTCTTGCTGTTGTAGACGGCTTTCTGTCCCGCGATGCGCTCCGTGCCGCGCTTCATGAGCACATTGTCCGTCGCCGTGATGACGCCCGTGCCCATGTCGTACTCGACCGTGTCGGCGTCGAGCGAAGCCGGTTCGCCGTCCGCGAGCGCAACGGCATTCATGCTGATGGTCAGGCAAGCCACAATGGCCGCTGCCAAAAACTGCTTTGATTTCCTCACTTTGTACCCGCTCCCTTTACGATATGTGCATGGCCCGTGGCCTTGAAATGATGGAACGCATTCGTCGACTCGATCTTGTCGGCCCGCGCCTCCATGTCCTCGTGCTTGATATAGGCATTGCCATCGGCTGTGAGCTTTGCTTCGTCCTCCGTCCAGAGCAGCTTGTCGCACGTCAGCGCGGCGCCATCCGACGTCTGCACCTGGACGTTGCCATCGACGGCGATGTCCTTCGTCTCGCCCGTATACGAGCCATGGTCGGCCGTCAGCGCGACCTCGCGGCCCTCGTCATCGTAGAACTTGCCCGAGACCTTCGTGAGTTCGACGTTGCCCGTGCCCGTGTCGATGTCCATGTGCTCCGACGAAAGCTCCCAGATTTCGCGGCCGTCCTTTTCCTCTTTGAGCGTATTGTCGTCGTACGACATCGTGCTCGATTCCTGCTCGACGGGCTGCGGCGCTGGCGGCTCCGGCGCCGTGCGGATGGCCCAAGCGACGACGCAGATAAAGAGCAGGACGCCGAGGGCAATCCAGAATTTCTGCTGTTTGCTCATTTCGCGGGCTGCTCCTCCTTCTTCTTCGTTTCTGCGGCTTTTTTCGCAGCTTCATTCGCCTCAGCCTTGCGGCGCAGACGCTTGTCGCCGACCGTATGGTGCTTCGTCCGCTTCGTCGCCATGTCGGGCGTCGTGTTCCAGCGCTTCTGGAACCAGAGCCACTGCGTCGGGTTCTCGCGAATGATCTTGTCCACGATTTTCGTCATCTTGACCGTGAAGGCCTCGAGATCCTTGTCGGGGTCGCCGTGGTCTTCATAGTGCATGATCTCGCCGATAACGACCTTGTGCTTGCCATTCGGCTGGCGCAGGATGAAAGCGGGCAGCACGGGCGCGTCGAACTTGCGCGCAAAAACGGCCGGGCCCATCGGCGTCGAGGCCGTGCGGCCGAGGAATTCCGTGAAGCAGCCGCCCGGGCCTGCGTCCTGGTCGGCGAGGAAGCCGAGAATCTTGCCCGACTTCAGCGCACGCGCCGCCGCAAGGAGCTCGCTCGTGCCGCGCGAGAAAATCTCGACGTGGATCGTCGCGCGCAGGTCGTCGAGCACCTGCGTGTACTGGATATTCGGCTGCGGCTTCGCGATGGCCGTGACGGGCAGGCCGTTCAGCGTGAACGAGGCCGAAAGCCATTCCCACGTGCCGATATGCCCCGTCAGCACGACGACGCCCTTGCCCTCGGCGAGCGCGGCCTTCATGCGCTCGAGGTGGTCGATCTCGATGTACTGCGTAAAATTCTGCTCGTTGAGATGCGGCATATAGAGGATTTCGAGCACGTTTCGCGCGAGGTTGACGAACGAGGCGCGGACGGTCTTGTGCGTCTCAGTCTCAGACATCTTGAGCGAAGTCATCATCTGCGAGACGGCGCGCTCGCGCTCTTTCTTGATGAGCAGATAATAGAGGTTGCCGAGCACCCAGCCCGCGCCCATCAAGACGCGGTAAGGCGTGTGGCAGACGACCCAGCTCAGCGCCATCAGCGACTTGTAAATCATAGATGCGTCTCCGCCTTTCATAAACAGTAATTCAGCCTCCCTCTCAGAGGGAGGGGGACCGCGAAGCGGTGGTGGGAGTCCCCTGCATGGCAAAACAACAAGCACGTCGTTTTTCCCGCGGGTGCGAAAAAGTGACCCGTTTACTGCGCCAGCTTGTTCGCAGGTGCCTCTCCCGTTACGTCGTAGAACGACGCAATCACGTCTTTCCAACGCCCCTGCGCCTTCAGGATGAACTCGATGACGTCCCGCACGGCGCCGTGGCCGCCAGGATGGCGCGCGACGTAGGCCGCCGCCTCGCGGGTCTCCTCGCTCGCGTCGGCGACAGCGGCGGGAAAGCCGCACTGGAGCATGACGGGCAGATCGATGAGGTCATCACCGACGTAGGCGACTTCTTCATCCGCCAAGCCATACTGCTCTTTGAGCTCGCGATACGCCGCGCGCTTGTCCATACAGCCCTGATAGACGCTATCGATGTGGAGTTCTTTCGCTCGATGTGCGACGTGCGGCGACGTGCGGCCCGTGATGATGGCCGTTTTGAGCCCGGCTTTTCGCGCGAGCGTGACGCCGAGGCCGTCGCGTGCATGGAACGATTTGAAGAGCTCACCTTCCGGCCCGATGTAGATGCCGCCGTCCGTCAGCACGCCGTCAACGTCGAAGATGATGAGCCTGACGCGCTCGGCGCACTCGCGCGGCGTGCTTCCTTTCGCACTCTCTGCAAATGAAATCATAGCAACCTCAAGATTCTCTGAAAAACCAGAACCACATCAGACGACGCCCTGCCGCAGCAAGTCGGTCAGATGCACCATGCCGATGGGGCGATGTTCCTTGTCGATGACAGGCAGGACGGTGACCGGATTCGGCTTGTGCTGCTCCATGACATGGAGCGCCTGCGCGGCCATTTTCTCCGGTGAAATCGTCAGCGGCGACGTGAACATGATGCTCTCGACCGGCTCGTCGAGGAAGTCGTTGTCCTTCGCGAGCGCGCGGCGGATGATGCCGTCCGTGATGAGGCCGAGGAACTTGCCGTCGTCGCCCACGACGGACGCGGCACCGAGACCCTTGTCCGTCATGACGAACAGCGCGTCCTTCGCCGTCTTGCCCTTGTGAATGAGCGGATTGTCGCCGTCCGTATGCATGACGTTCTTGACCGTCAGCAACAGGCGGCGTCCGAGCGCGCCGCCCGGATGGAACAGCGCAAAGTCCTGACTCGTGAAGTTGCGACAGCTCATGAGCGCCATGGCGATGGCATCGCCCATCGCGAGCGTCGCCGTCGTGCTGGCCGTCGGCGCGAGGCCGAGCGGGCACGCTTCGCGCTCGACGGAGATATCGATGAAATAGTCGGCGAACTGGCCGAGCTGCGACGTGCGGCGGCCGCTCATGGCGATGATGGTCGCACCGATGCGGCGGATGATCGGCAGGATGTTGACGATCTCGGACGACTCGCCGCTGTTGCTGATGGCGATGACGACGTCCTGCTCCGTCACCATGCCGAGGTCGCCGTGGAACGCCTCGGCCGGATGCAGGAAGAACGACGGCGTGCCCGTCGAGGCGAGCGTCGCCGCAATCTTGCGGCCGACATGGCCGCTCTTGCCCATGCCCGTGACAATGACGCGCGCCTTGCAGGCGAGGATGCAGTTCACGGCCGCGACGAATTCTTCGTCGATGCGCTCCGTGAGCCGCTTGACGGCCGCCGCCTCGATTTCGAGCGTCTCGACGGCTTTTTCTTTGATGACCGTATCGTCCATGTCAGCAATTCTCCTCTGCCTGCACGATTTTGTGGATGGCGAGCGCCTGCTTCAGCAGTCCCTCGAGCTTGTCGAGGTAGACCATGTTCGGGCCATCGGACAGCGCTTCTTCCGGGTTGTCATGGACTTCGAGGAACAGCGCGTCGACGCCGCAGCCGACAGCTGCGCGCACGAGCGGCTCGACGTACTCGCGGTTGCCCGACGAGGACGTGCCGTTGCCGCCCGGCAGCTGGACGCTGTGCGTGCCGTCAAAGACGACCGGATAGCCGAAGCCGCGCATGATGGGGAGGCTCCTCATATCGACGACGAGGTTGTGATAGCCGAACGACGCGCCGCGCTCCGTCAGCAGAATCTGGTCGCAGCCGCTCTCGTGGAGCTTGTCGACGACGTTGCGCATGTCGTCGGGCGCGAGGAACTGGCCCTTCTTGACATTGACGACGCGGCCCGTCTGCGCAGCCGCATGGAGAAGATCCGTCTGGCGGCAGAGGAACGCCGGAATCTGGAGGATGTCCGCGACTTTGCCCGTCGGCTCCGCCTGATAGCTCTCATGGATGTCCGTCACGATGGGGACGCCGAGCTGCTTCTTGATTTCCGCGAGCCATTCAAGGCCTTTTTCGAGGCCCGGGCCGCGGAAGCTGTGGAACGAGGAACGGTTCGCCTTGTCAAACGACGCCTTGAAGACATAGTTGATGCCGAGGCGCTCGCAGATGCCTTTGATCGTGCGGCCGATCAGGAGCGAGCGTTCGAGGCTCTCGAGCACGCAGGGGCCCGCGAGCAGCGCGAGCGGCTCATCGCCGCCAATCTTGAAGTTTCCGACGGTGACTTTGTTCATCTGTCATTCTCCTTTCATTTCGCAGCTTCCGCATTCTTGGAAAGCAGTTCTTTATAAATCTCGTTGACCTTCGCGAGGTCTTCCTCCGTATCGACGCCGACGAATGTGCTCTTGCTCTCGATGACCTTGATGCGATAGCCGTTCTCGAGCGCGCGCAGCTG
>ONJV01000189.1 GCA_900318215.1 uncultured Veillonellaceae bacterium | reverse complement strand
GTGAACGAGTATATCAAGAAGATCGTTGTCTATGCCCCGGACAAGTCCAGCGGCAAGCGCAAGCAGAAAGTGAAGATTTTTTTCAACTTTGTGGACGATGTGGATATTCCCGTTATTTCCGGGAACTGTTCCTTATTCTTTCTTTTCCGCTTTTTCCGGCTGCATGATGGTAATGTTAGCTACCGGGGAAATGGTGGAAATGGCATGCTTGTAAACCAGCTGCTGCTTCCCTTCATTTTCAATAATTACCGTAAAATTATCAAAACCGCGAACCATGCCCCGGATCTGGAACCCGTTCACCAGGTAGATCACCACAGGCAGGTTTTCCTTGCGCACATGGTTCAGGAAGCTGTCCTGCAAATTAATCTGTTTCATAGCCAATGCAATCACCTCATAGCAACAAGAGCAACGCTTTTAGGAAGCACTTTTCGTCTTCCTTTTTCTCTACATCCTTACTGATTCGACCTTTTTTTGAAAAATCCTCTCACGTCGGAAAGAATCTCGTTCAAAATTTTTTCTGCAGGCGCCGTCGCGTCGTACCAATGGATGTACTTCATGCGGCGGTACCACGTCAGCTGGCGCTTCGCGAAATGGCGCGTCGCCGTCTGGATGGCCGTGATGGCCTCCTCGGCCGTGCAGTCCCCCGCGAGGAACGCCGCCGTCTCCTTGTACCCGATGCCCTGCATGGCCTGCATCCCGCGCGTGACGCCACGGGCGAGCAGGCCGCGCACTTCATCCACAAGGCCGTCCGCCCACATCTGCCGCACGCGCTCGTTGATGCGGTCATAGAGCTCGGGACGCGGCCGCGTGAGACCCGCGACGAACGCGTCATAAGGAGGCTCGCCCTTTTCGCGCGAAATCGTTTCGCCGCCAAGGTTTGCGACTTCGAGGGCCCGGATGACGCGGCGGACGTTGTTCGGATGGATGGTCTTCGCCGCCTCGGGGTCCCTTTGGCAGAGCAGGTCATAGACGGCCGCGCTGCCCTCGGTTTCCGCCATGCGCAGAAGCTCCGCGCGATACGCGGGGTCGCTGCCCGTTTCGTTAAACACATACCCTTCGACGAGCGACTGGACATAGAGCCCCGTGCCGCCGACGAGGAACGGCAGTTTCCCGCGCGCGGCCATATCGCAGATGCAGGCGTCTGCCTCCTGCTGGAATTCCTGGACGCTGTAACTCTCCCACGGTTCGCGGATGTCGACGAGGTGGTGGACGATGCCCTGCCGCTCCTCTATGTCCGGCTTCGCCGCACCGATGTCGAAGCCGCGATAAATGAGCATCGAGTCGCCTGAGATGATCTCCGTATCAAGCGCCTTCGCGAGCTCGATGGAAAGCGCCGTCTTCCCGACCGCCGTCGGGCCGAGCAGCACGAGGAGGTTTGGTCTTGCTGTCATGCGAGCTCGATCGTTTCGCCCGGGCGCACGATGTCGACTTTCGCCGGCGTCATAGACTCCGTGACTTCCTTGTATTTGGGGGCGTCCTGCGCGATGATCGGCCACGTATCATAATGAATCGGGATGACATGGCGCACGCCGAGCCACTTCGCCGCGAGCGCCGCGTCCTCAAGGCCCATCGTGTAGTTGTCGCCGATCGGCAGCATCGCGTAATCAAGCGGGTCTTTCCTGCCGATGAGCTGCATGTCGGAAAACAGCGCCGTGTCGATTGAGAGACCCGCCGAGGTTCATGCCGTGGAGCTTCGCGGCTGGGAGGTCGAGCAGGCCGAGCACCTCCGGCACGCCGACGACGTCTGCGCCCGTGCGTGCCGCGATGGCCTGCGCGTCACCGAAATGGTCGCCATGCGCATGCGACAGCAGGATAGTATCAGCCTCGACTTTGTCGGCCGAAATGGCCGCCTTCGGATTGCCCGTCAGGAACGGGTCGGTCAAGACTTTGTGAGCGCCGTCATCAAGGCAGAAACAAGAATGTCCGTAAAAGCTGAATTTCAACATCGGAACGACTCCTTTCGGCTGTGAATTGCCATCCGAAATCACAGATGATAAAATAGGATACAATCATTATATCACAGGAAACAATGAGATGGAAAGGGAGACCGTGATGGAGATGCAGAAAACGTCGGAGCGAACGACCATCCATCTGCCGCAGGGAACGCTCGACTTTCATCGGCCGCTGCCGGAACGCGCGCGGCTGCTGGTGCTCGGCGGGCGCGCGCCCGCCGTCCCGTGGCTGCAAGCGTGGAGGCAGGCCTGGCCATCGGCGGACGTCTATGCCGTCGACCACGGCGTCGATGCCTGCCGCAGGGTGGGGCTCTCCCCGACGCTGCTGATCGGTGACGCGGACAGCGCGGCGCCGGAGAACTGGCGCTGGGGCGAGGCACGGGCCGCGCGCGTCGAGCGCCACCCGGTCGAAAAGGATTTCACGGACACGCAGCTCGCGCTCCGGCGCGCCGCGGAGGGCGGGCCTGCCGTTCTGCTGCTGACGGGCGCGTTCGGCGGGCGGTTCGACCACGCGTACAGCACGATCTTTTCGGCCGCGCAGGTACAGGCGCCCTGCGTGCTGGCCGATGAAAGAGAGTTCGTGACCTATGTCCATGGCGGAGAGCGCCTCACGGTGGCCTTCCGGCAGCGGCCGAAGGCGCTCTCACTGCTGCCGATGACGACCGAGGCCGAGGGCGTCACGCTCCATGGCACGCACTGGCCGCTCACGGACGCCACGCTGCGCCAGGGACAGCCGAACGCTGTCAGCAATGTGGTGGAAGAAGGGACGGACAGATGCATGCTCGACGTACGGGAGGGATGCGTCGCATTGTATGCGTGCTGGGAGGAATGAATCAGTTATGCCGCTGGCGGACGGCCTCGTAGAGGACGATGGCAGTGGAGACGGCGACGTTGAGGGACTCGGCACCGCCGTACATCGGGATGTAGAGCGTTTCTGAGGATGCGAGGAGGGGCCCGGAGACGCCCTGCCCTTCGTTGCCGAAGATGATGGCCGTCGGGCCTGCGAAGTCGGCCGCGTCATACGGGCGGGCTTTGGCGTCGAGGGACGTGGCGTAGAGGCGCAGGCCGCTTTCGCGGGCAAAGGACAGGAATGCTTCCTCCGTGACGCCGCTGACGACGGGCAGGTGGAACAGCGATCCCATGGCCGCACGGACAACTTTCGGGCTGTAGATGTCCGTCGTGCCCTTGAGCAGGATGAGGCCCGCCATGCCCGCCGCATCGGCCGTGCGCAGGATGGTGCCGAGGTTGCCGGGGTCCTGGATGCGGTCGAGGACGACATAGCAGGGCGGCTGGACGGCAGCAGATGCGTCGGCCGGGCTGGCGGCGGTTTTCGTGAGGCGGGCGAGGTCTTCGAGGCTCCGCTTTTTCTGTGCGAGGACGAGCAACAGGCCCTGCGGCGTCTGGGTGTCGCCGGCCTTCTGGTAGACGCTTTCGGGCACGAGGGCGACGGGGACGCCGTTTTCTTCCAGTTTTTTGATGACGGCCGCCGCGCGCGTCTCCCCTGCCGCATGCGGCGTCACGAGTGCGTAGTCGATGTCCCAGTCCGATGCCGCCGCCATCTCGGCGAGCCGCACGCCCTCGGCGAGGAACTTCCCCGTCTTCTCGCGCGCCATGCGCTTCGCGAGCTGCGCGGCGAGCTTGATTTTCGGGTTCGTCAGGCTGTTGATTGCAATCATAAAGAATCTCCTTTTTTACAAAAAAACTGCGAGGGAAACCAAACATTTCCTTCGCAGTTTTTTCATGCGTGATAAAAATCAGAGGCTCTCTTTTGCAACGTTGACGAGCTGCGTGAAAGCGGCTGCATCATTGATGGCGAGGTCAGCGAGCATCTTGCGGTTGACTTCGACGCCAGCCTTCGTGAGGCCGCAGACGAGACGGCTGTAGGAGATGCCGTTCGTGCGGGCCGCAGCGTTGATGCGGGCGATCCAGAGGCGGCGGAAGTTGCCCTTCTTTGCACGGCGGTCGCGGCGTGCATAGTAGAGCGCCTTCATGACGGTCTCGTTGGCTTTCTTGAACTGCTTGCTCTTGGAGCCCTTGTAGCCCTTGGCGAGCTTCAGGATCTTTTTATGACGACGATGTGCCGTGACACCGACTTTGACTCTTGGCATAGTGGTTTCCTCCTATATGATGGTACTTTGTTTCTTGGTTTGGCTGCCCCCCTCGAAGAGGGGGGCTGAACTTCATTACCCGTTCGGGAGCATTCTCTTGACGCGGCCGAAGTCTGCGCCCGAGGCGATGGCGGCCTTGCGCAGGTTGCGCTTGCGCTTCGGGGACTTCTTCTCGAGGATGTGGCTCTTGTAAGCCTTGTTGCGTTTGTATTCGCCGCTTCCCGTCACCGTGAAACGTTTTGCTGCTGCTCTGCGCGTCTTAATTTTCGGCATGAGTATTTCCTCCTTGCGTTGCAGGTTTTTCCTGCTGCTGTTTCTTCTTGTTCTTGCCCGACGATTTCTGCACTTTCGGCGCGACAATCATCGTCATGTTGCGGCCTTCGAGCTTGGCGCCGCGCTCGATCGAGACGGTGTCGCCGAGGACGTCCGCCACGCGTGCGAGCACTTCCTTGCCGAGTTCCGGATGGGAGAGCTCGCGGCCGCGGAACATAATCGTCACCTTGACCTTGTTGCCCTCGCCGAGGAACTTGACGGCGTTCTTGAGCTTGACGTCGAAGTCATGCTGCTCGATATGCGGGCGGAGCTTGACTTCCTTGATCGTGATGACTTTCTGCTTCTTGCGGGCTTCTTTCTCCCGCTTCTGCTGCTCATAGCGGTACTTTCCGAAGTCCATGATGCGGCAGACCGGCGGCTTCGCCTTCGGTGCGACCTCGACGAGGTCGAGATGCTGTTCTTCGGCGAGGCGCTGGGCTTCGCGCGTCGGCATGATGCCGAGCTGCTCGCCCGTCGCGCTCGTCACGCGGACTTCGCGAATCCTGATTTCTCCATTGATTCTGAGTGAGTCCCTGCTAATGGTGAAAACACCTCCTGTAAAAAATAATGTATCGTATCCACAAAAAAGAGGATGGCGCACATACGCCACCCTCTCGAAACTCTGCATTTCGTATGGACCCGACTGACCGATGGGCCAGCAGGTGAGAAGCGGCGGCTTCTGCTTTCTGAACACAAGGAAGAGTATAGCATGAAAGTTTCCTTGTGTCAAATATTTTTGCCTCAGTATTTCTGGTCGCGCGTTGCGATCTTTTCCTGGACGTATTTGATGAAGTCGTCGACCTTCATCGTCTCGCTGTCCTTTTCGCCGTACTTGCGGACGGCGGCCGTGCCGTTTTCGACTTCCTGATCGCCGACGACGAGGGTGTACGGCGTCTTCATGACCTGCGACTCGCGGATCTTGTAGCCGATCTTCTCGCTGCGGGCGTCAACTTCGACGCGCAGGCCGAGGTCGAACATCTTTTTCTTGAGATCGTAAGCGTAGTCGGCATGCTTGTCCGTGATTGGCAGGATGCGGGCCTGGACCGGCGCGAACCAGACGGGGAACGCACCGGCGTAGTTTTCAATCAGGATGCCGATGAAGCGCTCGATGGAGCCGTAGACGACGCGGTGCAGCATGATTGGGCGATGCTTCTCGCCGTCCTCGCCGACATACGTGAGGTCGAATTTCTCCGGCATCTGCATGTCGTACTGGATCGTGCCGCACTGCCAGGTACGGCCGATGGAGTCTTTGAGGTGGAAGTCGATTTTCGGGCCGTAGAATGCGCCGTCGCCTTCGTTGACGATGTACTTGAGGCCGCGGTGCTCGAGGGCTTTGCGCAGGCCGTTCGTGGCGGCTTCCCACTCTTCGTCAGAGCCCATGGAGTCCTCGGGGCGCGTCGAGAGTTCAGCGACATACGTCAGGCCGAATGTGCTGTAGACTTCGTCAAAGAGGTCGATCGTGTGCTGGATTTCTTTTTCTGCCTGCTCCGGCGTGACGAAGAGGTGCGCGTCGTCCTGCGTGAAGTTGCGGACGCGGAAGAGGCCGTGGAGCTCGCCGGATTTCTCATGGCGATGGACGAGGCCGAGCTCGCCGAGGCGCAGCGGCAGGTCGCGGTAGCTGCGCTGCTGCGTCTTGTAAACGAGCATGCCGCCCGGGCAGTTCATCGGTTTGACGGCGTAGTCTTCGCCATCAATCTTCGTGAAGTACATGTTGTCCTTGTAGTGCGCCCAGTGGCCGGACGTCTCCCAGAGCTTGCGGTTCAGGATCATCGGGGTCTTGATTTCCTGATAGCCGTAGCGGCGATGGACTTCGCGCCAGTAGTTGATGAGTTCGTTGCGGATAATCATGCCGTTCGGATGGAAGAACGGGAAGCCCGGGCCTTCCTCGTGGAGGCTGAAGAGGTCGAGCTGCTTGCCGAGCTTGCGGTGGTCGCGCTTCTTCGCTTCTTCGAGCATGTGGAGGTAGGCGTCGAGGTCGGCCTGCTTTTC
>ONJV01000119.1 GCA_900318215.1 uncultured Veillonellaceae bacterium | reverse complement strand
TGACCATCATGGCCTCGCTCGCGCAGCAGGAAAGCCAGAGCCTGTCGCAAAACGTGCGGATGGGCATCCGCTACCGCTACCAGCAGGGCAAGGTGCGCGTCTGCACGACGCGCTTCCTCGGCTACGACAAAGGGCCGGACGGCGAGCTCGTCATCAATCCCGTCGAGGCGAAAGTCGTCAAGCGGATTTTTCGCGAATACCTTGAAGGAGCGAGCTACAGCGAAATCGGCGCGGGCCTCGAAGCTGACGGCATCCGCACGGCCGCGGGCGGCGCGAAATGGCGGGCGGGCACGCTCATCAAGATTCTGACGAACGAGAAATATATCGGCGACGCGCTCCTGCAAAAGACGGTCACGACTGATTTCCTTTCCAAGCGGCGCGTGAAGAACAAGGGCCTTGTGCCGCAGTACTACGTCGAGGATGACCACGAAGCCATCATCCCGAAAGAGCTCTTTCTGCAAGTCAAAATGGAAATGGAGCGCCGGGCGCACATTGAGACGAAGACCGGGAAGCGGCGCATCTACAGCAGCAAGTACGCGCTCTCGAGCATCGTTTACTGCGGCCATTGCGGCGACCTGTTCCGCAGGATTACCTAGCAGAAGCCTGAGGGCAAGCGCATCGTCTGGCGCTGCCTGAGCCGCATCCACAAAAAGAAAGCCGCCATCAACTGCCCCGCAAGGACGCTCCCCGAAGCGCTCCTGCATGACATCGTCGTGCAAGCCGTCCGCGAGATGTTCCTCGCGCATGACGATACGATGCACGTCCTCGCGCAGAACCTTGAAAAAGCGATCGACACCGCCAGCGTCCAAAAGAAACTCGAAACCGTCCGCACCGAGCTCGCGCAGACCCAGCAAAACATCCTGCAAGCCGCGCAATCCGGCGAAGACATCGAAGCGCTGGCCGAAAAGCTCGACATCCTGAAACGCCGCGAAACGCACCTCGAAGGCGAAGCCGTCCAGCAAAAACAAAAAGCCGCACGGATTCGCGAGATGAAAGACTACCTCGCGCAGCCCGCCGCAAGCGAAGTCGCCTACGACGAAAAGCTCGTGCGGAAATTCATCGAGAAAATCACCGTCTACGATGACCGCTGCGTCGTGCGGTTCAAGTCGGGTGTCGACGTGACCGTGACGGGGTGATTCCATGGGAAGAAATCCATCTGCCGCTTGCTACTTCTTGCCTTATGGAATAAAATATGGTTAGGGGGTGCATGGATTGGCAACGGATGACGGATTGCTCAAAGATCGAAATGCGCAGTATGACCAAGCGGCAAAACGGATTCTTTCCCAGCGCAAGATGCTGGCGTGGATATTGAGCCGCGTCGTGACGGAATTTGCAGGCGTGCCGGTGCGTGACATAGCGGATCGATATATCGTGGGCGAACCCGAGGTAGGTATGGCTCCGGTCAATCGCGATAAGACCAATGCGCCCCGCGATCTTCGGCAAGACCGCAACGAGGACGGTACCAGTACCGAGGGTACGATTTATTTTGATATCCGGTTTCATGCAAGAGCGCCGAAATCGGGTGCGCTTATCACGTTGATTATCAACGTCGAGGCGCAAAAGGAGAATCCGACAGAATACGACATCATCAAACGTGCTGTGTTTTACGCCAGCCGCTTGATATCCGCCCAGAAAGAGACGGAGTTTTCTGGCTCCGATTATAACGGAATCCGCAAGGTCTACACCATTTGGCTTTGCATGCGCGCACCGGAACACGAGGGCAGCTCGATTACCAGCTACACGCTGCATGAAAAGCAGTTGTTTGGCCATCATGTGGAACCGAAAGAGCACTATGATCTTATCAACATCACGATGATATATCTGGGCAATCATCGGACAGGCGATAACTTGATCGAGCTCTTGCGGCTCGTGTTCCGCTCGAACGCCAAGGTGGCAGTGAAGAAAGAGCGCTTGGCGAAGCAATACGATTTGAATTTGACAGACGATATGGTAGAGGAGATGAATACGATGTGCAATCTCAGCGAGGGTATTTTTGAAGATGGCGTCAAACAAGGCGTCAAACGGGGAGCGAAAGAGACGAAAGAAAAAATGATGCTGGCCTTCCAGATGCTGAAGGAAAAAGTATCTGTGGCGGAAGTTGTGAAAAAAACGGGTTTGGCAGAAGATGACATTCGCCAGATGAAACTGCTCCTAGGATAATGGAGTCAAAGCATGATGAAAGCGCTCGGAGCAACGTCCGGGCGCTTTCATTGTGTTCCATAGGACACACAAACAAAAAGGCCGAGCGCAATTCTCGGCCTGGTCCCCATACGAAATCATCTCGCCTTGGGCAACACTATCATGGATATTATAACCGATTCGGCGAAAAGCGCAACGCTTTTTGACTTGATAAACCTTGCGGGAGCGCGGTACAATAAGAAACACGACAATCATATGAAGAATGGAGGCGGTACGACAATGAAAAAGCAAGCGTTCGCTCGCAAACGCCAATATCGCAAGATGGGCAAGACATATGTTTCCGAGTACCAAGCGTTCGATCTTTTCAGCACGCAGGCGGAATACATCCTCGCCGGCCTGCGAAGGTTCTATTCCATGAAGCGATGGGGGACATCGCCGAACGACATCTTGGAGAAAGCGTGCAAGCGGCACGGCATCTGTATGGAAGATAGCTACGAGGAGCACAAAGAAGCGATGGATGCGGCATCTGCCGAGGCACGTGCCGAATGGGATGCCGATCTTTGCGAGATGATCTACATCTTCGACCAGATTGCAAACGACTTCCCGGATTCGCCGCTTTATCTTTGGACATCCGAAGAATCGGACAAGCTTGACAAGCAAGGCATCCCGCACTTCCGATTCATAGAGAAGGACGCAGCCGGTTCTGTTTATGAAAGCAACCTGCCCGAGACACCGGATAGCGTATGGGAAGAGGAAGAAGCGTACCGGAAGCGCATCCAGGACGGCCTGCATCTTTATGCTGAACACTTTTTAGCGCTTTGGGATTGAATCGCTGAGTAGCAAATCGGCAATATTCGCTTTTATTGCCGATTTGCTATAAAAGGGCTGATGAAACATACACTTGCCGGAGAGGAGCAATCACGATGGCTCGCCATGTTCCCGTAAAACGTATTTCGGCCATATCCATTTCATACCCTCGAGGCACATCGAATCTGTCACAAAACTTGTCAAGAAGAACTGACGGATTTCCGCAGGAGCCCTTATCGCTCAAAGGCATTTGCACGAAGCGCCCGCTCTGCGAGGAGTGCCTGCTTCGTGAGGCGTGCGCATAGGATGTGCAGAAAGAAGAAATCGTCGTAAAATCGAAAGGAGCAAAGAAATGAAAACGTATCTTGACCATGCTGCCGTGACGGTAGCGGATATGGAATGAACGATGAAGCTGTTTGAGGACGTGCTCGGCATGCGCAAGACGCGGCGGAAGGAAAAGGACGGCAAGCTCACGATGGTCTGGCTTGATGGTGGCATCCAGCTTGTCGCGGCGCCGGAAGACAGCACGGCGGGGCGCGGGCATCATCTCGGGCTTGTCGTGGATGATCTGTCGGCTGCTCTTGCGAAGCTCAAAGCCGTGCCGGGCGTGCATGGTATCGAGGGAAAGCCAGAGAAGTGGGTGCAGCTGCCGGACGGGCTGACGCTTGAGATGTTTCAGGCGAACGAGGGCGCGATTGATGCGGCACTCGGCAACAAGTTGAAATAAAAGTGTAACGATTTTAGGTCATCTGCCCTCTTTTCGTGGACATTTTTGAAATCCAGGGTAGCATTTACGGACGTTTGATGGTATAATATCCCACAGACACGAACAACAATGCTAAATAAACATACGATATATGATACCTTGGAGGCCAGAATATGGGAAAAGAGAAGAATGGGTTCTTCCTCGTACGCGAGGAGATTCTGCCGGAAGCAATCAAGAAGACAATCCGCGTCAAGGAGATGCTGAAGCGCGGGGATGCGCGCACAATCAATGAGGCGGTCGAGAAGATGGATCTCTCGCGCAGCGCGTATTATAAATACAAGGACTATGTGTTCCCGTTCTACGAGGCCAGCCAGAACAAGATTGTCACGCTGACGTTCCTCTTGGAGCACAAAAAGGGCGTGCTTTCGAGCGTGCTCAACACGATTTCTGCCGATTCGGGCAGCGTGCTGACGATCAATCAGGGCATCCCTCTGCAGGGCGTTGCAAATGCGACGGTCTCCATCGAGACGGCGCAGCTTTCGGTCGATCTCGAGGCGCTCCTTGACAAGCTCCGCATGGTCGACGGTGTCAAACGGCTCGAAGTGCTCGGACAGGCGTGAGGGAAAGAGGTGTGTCGATGATGAAAGAAGCCATCAAGATCGGTCTCCTCGGTTCCGGCACGGTCGGTTCGGGCGTTGTCCGCGTGCTGAAGGAGAACATGGAAGAAATCACGGCGCGCGTCGGCACACATCTCGTGCTGGCGAAAGTCCTCGTGCGCGACAAGAAGAAGCCGCGTCCGTACCTCGACGGCATCGAGCTCACGGATTGCGTGGAGGACATCCTCGAGGATGAGGAAATCTCGGTCGTCGTCGAGGTCATGGGCGGCCTGCATCCGGCAAAGGAGTACATGCTCCGCGCCATGGAGGCGGGCAAGAGCGTCGTGACGGCGAACAAGGACGTCGTCGCGCAGTTCGGCCAGGAACTTTTCGACATGGCGGAAAAGCATGACGTCGATTTCCGCTTTGAGGCGAGCGTCGGCGGCGGCATCCCGATCATCATGCCGCTGAAGCAGTGCCTGACGGCGAACCGCATTTCGGAAGTCCTCGGCATCGTGAACGGCACGACGAACTACATGCTGACGAAGATGAGCGAGGAGGGCATGAGCTACGACGACGTGCTGAAGGAGGCGCAGGAAAAAGGCTACGCCGAGGCGAATCCTTCGGCCGATGTCGATGGCCTCGACGCCGCGCGCAAGGCGGCGATTCTTTCATCCATCGCGTTCAACATGCGCATCAGCCTCGCGGACGTCTCCGTCGAGGGCATCACGAAAATCACGCCGGAAGACATTAGCTATGCCAAGAACCTCGGCTATGTCGTGAAGCTGCTCGCCATCGGCAAGGAGACGGACGACGGCATCAACGTGCGCGTCCATCCGGTCTTTCTGCCGAAAGAGCACCCGCTCGCGTCCGTCAATGGCGTCTACAATGCCATCTTCGTGCGCGGCAACGCGATTGGCGAAGCGATGTTCTATGGCCCGGGCGCGGGCAGCCTGCCGACGGCTTCGGCTGTCGTCGCCGACATCATCGACGTTTCGCGCGACATCGTCACACATTCGTTCGGCCGCTTGAACTGCACCTGCTACCGCGAAAAAGTGCTCTGCCCGATTGAGAAGACGCAGTCGTCGTACTATGTGCGCCTGCTCGTCGAGGACAAGCCCGGCGTGCTCGGCGCGATTGCGACAGCGTTCGGCAATGCGGACGTGAGCCTGCAGTCGGTCATCCAGACGCAGCGAAACGGCAACGAGCAGGCGGAAATCGTGGCCATCACGCACTGCGTCTCGCATGCGAACATCCTCGCAGCGCTTGGCGTTCTGAAGGCGTTGCCGGTCGTGAGCGAAGTCCGCAATCTCATCCGCGTAGAAAATGACCGGGGGTAATCGCATGGCAGATCGCAGCATCCGCGTCCGCGTGCCGGGCACGAGCGCCAATCTCGGCGCCGGTTTCGATACGCTCGGACTCGCGTGCAATCTTTATAACGAACTCGAACTGACGCTGACGGAGCGGCCGGGGCTTTCGATTTCCGTCGAAGGGGAGGGCGCAGGGCGCATCCCAGAGGACGACCGCAACATCGTCTGGCGCTCCATCCAGCTGCTGCTCGAACGTTCGCATCATGAAAAGGAATATCAGGGCGCCATCATCCGCATGAAGAACGAGGTGCCGCTGTCGCGCGGCCTCGGGTCGAGCGCGACGGCCATCGTCTCGGGGCTCAAGGCGGCAAACGTCATCATCGGCAACAAGTACAACCGCCGCGAGCTCCTGCAGCTCGCAACGGAAATCGAGGGTCATCCCGACAATGTCGCGCCCGCCATCTTCGGCGGCTTCACGGTTAGCACGATGAAGGGGCGCCATGTCGAGAGCTTCTCGTTCTTGCCGAAGATTCATCTGCGCTTCGTCGTCGCCGTGCCGGACTTCTTTTTGCCGACAAAGAAGGCGCGCGAAGTCCTGCCAGATTCCGTGCCGCGTGCCGATGCCATCTTCAACATCGGCCGCGCGTCCATGCTCGTCGCGGCGCTCATGAAAGGCAGCGCCTACTTCCTGCGGCGGTCGTTCGACGATGCGCTGCATCAGCCGTACCGCGCGCAGCTCATTCCGGGCATGTACGATGTCTTCCGCGCCGCCCGCGCGGCCGGAGCGCTTGGCACGGTGCTCTCGGGCGCAGGGCCGTGCCTCATTTCCTTTGTCGAGGAACGGGACGAACGTGAGGAGGCCGTCGGCGAGGCCATGCGCGAAGCATTCGAGAAGCATGGTGTCAAAGCCGAAATCAAGCACCTCGGGCTCGATACGCGCGGCGCACATATCGTCAACAACCATCACTGATGGATTCTTTGATACGAGCCCCCTCTGAGAGGGGGCCATTTTTATGGAGGGGAGGGATGTTTGTGACCGAAACAGAATTTGTCGCGAAGCTCCGCGGGGCGGGGGCGCGGGTCTTCCTTGCCGGCGGCTTTGTGCGGGACGAGCTGCGTGGCGTGGCGGCGGCCGACAAGGATTATGTCGTGAGCGGCATCGCCGAGGATGAATTTCGTGCATTATTCCCGGATGCCCCGCGCGTCGGCCGTTCGTTTCCCGTCTACCTCGTGCCCATCGATGGCAGCTCCTGCGAGGTCGCCTTTGCGCGGCGCGAGCGCAAGACCGGGGCGGGGTACCGCGGCTTCGATGTCGCGTTCTCGCCCGAGGTCACGATTGAGGAAGACCTCTACCGCCGCGACACGACGATGAACAGCATGGCGCGGGAGCTGCCGGACGGAAAGCTGCTCGACCCGTATGGCGGGCGGGAAGACATCGCAGAGCATCGCGTGCGCGCCGTCTCCAAGCACTTCACGGAAGACCCCGTGCGCGCCCTGCGGGCGGCGCGGCAGGCGGCGCTGTTCGAGTTTTCCATCACGGATGAGACGCTTGCTTACATGCATGATTGTCGCGAGGAATTGCTGGCCGAGCCGTCGGAACGGCTGTTTGGCGAGCTTTCGCGGGCGCTCACGGCGCGGCGGCCGTCGCAGTTTTTTCGATGGCTGCATGCCGCGGGGTTGCTCGATGCGACGTTCCCCGAGCTCTTCGCGCTGATCGGCAAGACACAGCCTGTCGCGTTCCATCCAGAGGGCGATGCGTTTGAGCACACGATGCTTGTCGTTGACAAGATTGCAGCGGAGATCGACGACGTCCTCGCACGGTTCGCAGGCCTCGCGCACGATATCGGCAAAGGCGTGACGCCAGCCGATATGCTGCCACATCATTACGGCCATGAAATCAAGGGCGGGGATTCCAGATCGCTCCAGGTTGTTCCCGAAGGCGTGGCGGCAGGCGGCGGCGTTCGTCATCCGCGAGCACATGCGTGCGGCACGCCTGACGAAGCTTGGAAAAATCACGCAGCTCTTGCTCGCCATCCGGAAATCGCCGCTTTCTTTTGCGGGGTTCAACGCCGTCATCCGCGCCGACCACGGCAGTCTGCCGCTGTATCTCGAACATGGAGAAGCCTGGACAGCCGAGCTCGTGAAGATTTCAGGCCGCGATGCGCCTGCAACGCTCGAAGGCCGTGCGATTGCCGACTGGATTTTTGCCCAGCAGGCGGCACGCCTCCGCGTTCTTATGAAAGCATGATAACGATGCGATGAAACTCGAAACCAAAGTCTTGGTGATGAATTGATTGGAAGTGTTTACATCTCATTTCTATTCGGCTATAATAGACAGTAGGAAATGAGATAAGATAATAACAAATTCATCATGGAGGCGATTTTTATGGGGCTCATCGTACCCTACAAGGGCAAGCGGCCAAAGGTCGATCCGTCGGTCTTCATTGCGCCGACGGCATGCGTGGCCGGCGACGTCGTCATCGGCAAGGATTCGAGCGTCTGGTTTGCCAGCGTCGTGCGCGGCGATTTCCAGCCGATCCGCATCGGGCGCTGCACGAACATCCAGGACAACGCAACGATCCACGTCATGGGCGACTGTCCGCTGACGATTGGCAGCTATGTCATGATTGGCCACAACGCCATCGTGCACAGCAAGTCCATCGGCTCGAACACGCTGATCGGCATGGGCGCCATCTTGCTCGGCTACACGGAAATCGGCGAGAACTGCATCATCGGTGCGGGGTCGCTGATCACCCAGCACAAGAAGATTCCTGACAATTCCATTGTCTACGGCAATCCTGCCAAAATCATCCGCGCACTGCGCGATGACGAGATTCAGGCGCTGCACGAATCCGCGCTGGCGCATGCGGAGCTCGCAAAGAAATACAAGGCAGAATTGCTTTGAATTTTTGAAAAAAACATCTAAAGGAGAAACCTGTTTTATGGAAAAAACGCTCGTACTCATCAAGCCGGATGCTTTCGCTGCCCATCATGTGGGCGACATCATCAAGATTTATGAAGAAAAAGGCTTTCGCATCGCCGCGATGAAGATGCTCAAGATGGATCGGCGGCTCGCGTCGATTCACTACGCCGAGCATATCGGACGGCCGTATTACGAAGACCTTAGCGGCTTCATGACGTCAGGGCCGATTGTCGCGATGGTGCTCATGGGCGACGACGTCATCCATCGCGTGCGTGAGCTCCACGGCAAGACGAATCCGGCCGATGCTGCCGAGGGCACGATCCGCAAGCTCTATGCGACGAGCGGCCGCCGCAACGCCGTCCATGCTTCCGACAGCCCCGAGAGTGCCGAGCGCGAAATCCATATCTTCTTCAACGAAACGGAAATTTACGACGAATGAGGAGGGAACTCCCATGCATGTCTATACGAAAACCGGCGATGCGGGCGAGACGGGACTCTACACGGGGGAACGTGTGAAGAAATCCTCGCTGCGCGTCGATGTCTATGGCACGATTGACGAAGCCGATGCCGCGTTCGGCATGGCACGCGCGTTCGCGACGAAAGCGGAAGTCAAGACGGCCATTCTCGGCATCCAGAAGAAGCTTTCGAGCCTCATGGCTGACATCGCGAGCCTCGACAAGGGGCCGCTCATTCACGAAGAGGACGTCATCGCACTCGAATCAGCGATGGACGACATCGAAGAGCGCCTGCCAAAGCTCACGTCGTTCCTGATTCCTGGCGATACGCCGGCCGGCGCCTGCCTCGACCATGCGCGCACGGTCGTGCGCCGCGCCGAGCGCCGCTTCTGCGAGCTCGCGGAACATGAGGACGTCCACGGCACCGACCGCCGCTTTTTGAACCGCCTCTCGGACTACGCGTTCCTGCTCATGCGGCTCGAGGAGACGGACGTCTGAAAATCACATTGGAGGGGTCATGATGAAAGAATTTCAAAGCAAGGATCTCCGGAATGTCGTCTTTCTCGGGCACGGCAACTGCGGCAAGACGAGCCTCCTCGACGATGCCCTCTTCCACACGGGCACGGCGAAGCGCCGCGGCAGCGTCGATGACGGCACGAGCCTGCTCGATGCCAGCCCAGAGGAACAGGAGCGCCATCTGACGATGGAGGCGAAGCTCGCGGCCTGCGAATGGGGCGACTGCAAGCTGAACCTCCTCGATACGCCGGGCTATCCCGACTTCGTCGGCGAGGCCATCGAGGCCATGAATGCGGCCGACGCGGCCGTCATCGTCGTCTCGGCACACTCGGGCATCGAGGTCGAGACGGAGAAGTTCTGGAACCTCGCGAAGGAGCAGGAATTGCCGCGCATGTTCTTCCTCAACAAGATGGATCGCGAGCACACGGATTTTCATGGCGTCGTCGACGAACTGCGCGTGCGTTTCGGTTCGGGCGTTGTGCCCGTCCAGCTGCCAATCGGCCAGGAAGCGGCGTTCCAGGGCGTTGTCGATTTGCTCAAGATGCACGGCAAAATCGTGCCGCATGACGAGGACGACTGCGTCGTGACGGACATCCCGGAATACCTGGATAGCGATGTCGAGATGGCGCGCCAGACGCTCATCGAGGCCGTGGCCGACTACAACAACGAGCTCCTCGAGAAATATCTCGAAGGCGAAGAAATCAGCGAGGACGAGGTCGGCGAGGCACTGCGGAAAGGCATCGCGGATGGCAAGCTCTTCCCGGTCTTCTGCGGCTCGGCCAAAGCCGACATCGGCGTCAAGAAACTCCTGAACGGCATCGCGGCCTATCTGCCGTCGCCGGCCGACCGCACGGTCATCGGCACGGTGCCGGGCTCGGAAGAACTCGTCGAGCGCGCGGTGGGCGATGCGTTCTCGGCCTACGCATGGAAGACGACGGTCGATCCGCTCGCGGGCCGTCAGACATATCTGCGCATCTATTCGGGCAAGCTCAAAGCTGACACGAGCGTGCTCGACGTCACGACGGGCCGCACGGAGCGCATCGGCGCGCTCCAGACGCTCCACGGCAAACAGGCGCACAGCGTCGCCGTCGCACATGCCGGCGACATCGTCGTCACGTCGAAGCTCGCGAACGTCCAGACGGGTGACACGCTCGCCGATAGCGCGCATCCGATTGCCTACGAAGCGGCCGCGTTCCCGACGCCGATGCTCGAGATGGCCGTCCATCCGAAGAAGAAAGGCGAGGAAGACAAGCTCTTTGCCGCCATCGCGAAATGCGAGGAAGCTGACCCGACGCTCGCCATGCGCAAGGAAGCGGGCACGAAGGAGACCATTCTCGCGGGCATCGGCGAGATGCAGCTCAAGATTCTCGAAGAGAAACTCGAAAGCAAATACCATGTCGGCCTGACGCTCGCAAAACCGCGCATCGCCTATCGCGAGACCATCAAGAAGGCGACGAAGGCCGAAGGCAAATACAAGAAGCAGAGCGGCGGCCACGGCCAGTACGGCCACGTCCTGCTCGAAATCACGCCGCAGAAAGCGGGCGAGGGCAACGAATTCACCGAGACCATCTTCGGCGGCAGCGTGCCGCGCCAGTTTATCCCGGCCGTCGAGAAGGGCACGCAGGAAACGCTGGCCAATGGCATCCTCGCAGGCTACCCGGTTGTCGATGTCAAAGTCAACCTCTACGACGGCTCGTATCATCCCGTCGATTCGTCCGAAGCGTCGTTCAAATCTGCGACAGCCATCGCACTCAAGAAAGGCGTGCTTGATGCGTCGCCCGTTCTGCTCGAACCCATCGATACCGTGACGGTCGCGGCGCCGGAATACTATGTCGGCGGCATCATCGGCAGCCTCAACAGCAAGCGCGCCCGCATCCTCGGCACGGAGACGGGCGACAAAGGCCAGATGGTCGTCCGCGCCGAAGTCCCCGAGGCCGAGCTCTACCAGTACGCGACCGACCTTCGCTCCCAGACCCAGGGCCGCGGCACGTACGCGCGGCAGTTCCTGCGCTACGAAGTCGTGCCCGAGAAGCAGGCCAACGCCGTCATCGAAGAAGCAAAAGCCGCAAAATAAAACACAAGCCTAACAATTTACAAAGCCGCCGCGAAAGCATCACCCCATGCTTTCGCGGCGGCTATTTTCATTTCCCTAGCAACCACGCTAGTACATTCCTCTGCAAAATCCCCTCATAATTGCTGTCTGGCAACGCCTCATCCATCGTCAGAAGATATTTCGGATAATTATCTCGCCTCTTTTGCAAAGGCGCAAGCTCTCGCTGCAAAGTGTTTTCATTCATCACGGACAACGAGACTTGGTAATATACCAGTTCGTCATTCCGCATCGCAACGAAATCAATTTCGCCATCCGGCAGCTGGCCGACGCGCACATCATATCCACGACGCAAGAGTTCCAGATAAACGACATTCTCCAAGACATGACCATAGTCCGGTCGCCTGCCGCTTGACAGAAGCCGACGGAACCCGAGGTCGGAAACATAGTATTTTGAGTTGCTCGCGAGGAGCTGCTTTCCTCGCAGATCATAACGCTGCGCACGATATAGCAGCAGAGAATCCGTCAGTGCCCGCAAGTATTTTTCTACCGTGCGGGGATCAATCTTGCGCCGCATACTGGTCATGGTATCTGCAATCTTTCGCGGCGTGACGAGATTTCCAATGGCGTCCATCAGAAAGGCTGTGACACTTTCGAGCATGGAAATATCCGAGATGCCGAGGCGGGCGACGATGTCCTTCAACACAATCGTGCTGTACGTTCCGCGCAGATAGTCCGTCAGAGAGGCGGAATCGTCGAGATTCAAAGCATACGGGAGAGAACTCGTGCTGATGTATTCCCGATAGTTCTGCGCGGGCGTCTTTCCCTGCGCCCGTGCGGATTGACAATATTCTGCAAACGAAAGCGGGAGCAGCTGGTATTCGACATAGCGTCCCGATAGGAGCGTGGCAAGCTCGCCTGACAAGAAATATGCATTAGAGCCTGTGATGTAGAGATCCACATTCGGCTGGATGTACAGAGAATCGACGACTTTCTCGAACGAGGAAATGTTTTGGACTTCATCCAGGAAAATGTAGTTCATTGTATCCGGCTGCAAATGGCTTTTCAGATGCTGATAGAGCCTATGATAATCGCTCGCCAGCACCTCATAGGCCAAGTCCTCGAAATTCAGGAATTGAATGGCGTTTTCCTGCACGCCTTGTGAAAGGAGCTCTTCCTTAAACAACTCCAGCAACGTGGATTTCCCACACCTTCGCAATCCGGAAACCACTTTGATGATTTGCTTGTCCTGCCATCGTTGGAGAAATTGCAAGGCGTTTGGCCGCGCAATACGTTCCATAAAACATCACCTCATCTACATTGTAATGCATATCGAGTGAAAATAAAACAAAAATTTACATTACGATGTTGTTTTTTTCGAATAAGCCTGTTCGGCAGCCGCCGCACCTGTGGAAAAGGAAGGTCCCCCCCCCCCCCCTAAACGCGCTATAATTAGCAACAGAGTTGTTGTAGGAGAAACACAAAAAATAGACCAGCAAAACGACTCAGGAAACACAGGGAGGGCAGGGCATGAGCATCCCGAAGATCATCCACTACTGCTGGCTCAGCGGCAATCCGTATCCAGAAATCGTACAGCGATGCATCGCCTCGTGGCGGCGCTATCTGCCGGACTACGAGCTCCGCCTCTGGGACAGCGCGCGCTCGCCAATCGACGCAAATGCGTATGTCCGGCAGGCGTATGCAAAGAAGAAATACGCGTTCGTCAGCGACTACGTCCGGCTTTACGCCATTTACCACGAAGGCGGCATCTATTTCGACAGCGATGTCGAGGCGCTGCGGAGCTTTGATGACTTGCTCGGCGAACCCGCCTTTCTCGGATTCGAGCGCTGCGGCCGCGTCGGCCCGTGGCTCATCGCGAGTGAGCCCGGCAACCCCGTCATCCGCGAACTGCTTGACGAATACGAGACCCGCATGTTTTGCGATGAACAAGGCAAAATAGACCAGACCGTCAATACCATCCCGACGACGAAACTGCTGATCGAGAAAGGTCTCCAGCCCAAAGACACCATCCAGCACCTGCCAGGCATCACCGTCTACCCCGAGCGCTGGTTCTGCCCGAAAGACCCGTGGACGGACGAAGTCATCATCACGCCCGACACCTACGCCATCCACCACTTCACCGGCACATGGAACGACCTCGCGGATCAAGACATGCCCTTCATCCGCAGCATCCCGGACATGGTGAAAGCCTTCGCCAAAACGTACCATGAACACTACGAAGGCCGCTCCATCATCCTCTACGGCACCGGCATCGTCGGTTACAACGCGTACAAAGCCATCCAGGAAGACAAGACCCTGCCGCAGCCCATGGCTTTCATGGTCACGCACTACGACAACGGCTGGAGAAGCTACGACGGCGTGCCGATTGTCGAGCTTTGTAAGATAGAGCAGTGGAAGGAAGAACCTGTCGTGCTGATTGGGACGGTGGAGAGGTATTGGAAGGAGATTGAGGCAGGGCTGCGTCGATATGGTTATCAGAGTGTCGAAAAGATTGCAATATCAAAATTAGAATAAAAAGAGAACAAGGAGAGGCCGATATGTCAGTCACAAAAGAAGAAGTTCGTAATTGTTATCGTTATATTCTCGGACGCGAGCCGGAGAATGAGTATGTTGTAAATGAGTGTGTTTCTCAATTCGGGGGGGGGCAGAACAGAACTCATTAATTTATTCCTAAATTCACTTGAATTCAAGATGCAGCATAATCCCATCCACCGACTGGCAGGGTATCAGTCCTCGGATTTAGCGGTGTTTTCGCGATACGTTCCGGCGCAGCAAAAGACGGAAGAGGGATATCTGACGGACTGGCTCGGCATCGAGCATAGCTTGGCAGATCTGCCTTTTCTTGATTCAAAGCTGAGTGGGCATGCAATTTCTGGTATCCCTGTGCCATCGGATGCGATTCATGCAGAAGCTGTTGAGTACCTGTCTCTGTTCGCGGCCATGGAAACTTCTAATGAGACATTTTCCATGATGGAGCTGGGAGCAGGTTGGGCACCGTGGATTTGTTCCGGTGGAGTTGTTGCCAAACGGATGGGGAAGAAGAAAATCCACCTGATTGGTGTGGAGGCTGAAGGCAACAAAGTACCGTTGATGAAGCGGCATCTTTGCAAGAACGGTCTTTGCGCGAGTACAGACTTTGATGAACATACAGAGAACGATGGCGTGGAGATTGCACTCTATCATGGTGTCATCAATGACGGAACGAAGACATTCATCCCGTCGGTTGACATTGAAGACTATGGGGCGAGCCTCGTGACCGATACGCCATTCAAAGATCGGCCGATGGAAGAAGTTACGGGATATACGATGGCTGAGCTTACCGATGGAATGGATGTCGTGGACTTGGCACATGTCGATATCCAGGGATACGAGCAGGAGCTTGTTCGTGATCAAGTGGACGTCTTCGCTTCGAAGGTACGCTGGATTGGAATTGGCACGCACAGCCGGGAAATTGAAAGCTTCTTGCTGGGCTTTTTGCCAGAGCATGGCTTTCAGATTTTCCGCGAGATGCCGTGCGCATTCCGCCGTTTTGCTCAGAAACCGGAAAGCATGGTAGATGTTACAACGGTAGACGGATTCCAGATTTGGAAAAACACAGGATTGGTCGAAAAAGATCCGTTCTGATGTTGCATGGAATGGAAAGAGGAATAAGATGAATAAAAGATATGCTTTATTCTGCGGGGGG
>ONJV01000004.1 GCA_900318215.1 uncultured Veillonellaceae bacterium | reverse complement strand
ATATCCATATGCAAAAAAACCGATATTTTCTAATAATAAAATTTTTGATGTGTATTATCATGCGCATACAGAGGGCATTGGACGTGGATCCTCCGCAGCATTTGATAATCACACAGCCCCGCATTCCCGCATATACTGTAACACAGGCGGATATGCGCCTGCAATACAGAACAGAAATGAGTGAGGATT
This sequence comes from uncultured Veillonellaceae bacterium, assembly GCA_900318215.1. Taxonomy (GTDB): domain Bacteria; phylum Bacillota; class Negativicutes; order Selenomonadales; family Selenomonadaceae; genus Selenomonas_C. The sequence continues at coordinate 28,019 of ONJV01000004.1, read as the reverse complement.
CATGATGATTGATGCAAGTCTCGGCAGAGCATCCTGCTGCGGATCCTGCGGCGGAATGCAGCCCTGCCCGCCGTTCCCGCCTCCGTTCCCTCCGCAGCCGGTTCCGCCGCAGCCTTTCCCGCCGATTCCGGTGCCGCAGCAGGAACCGGACAGCATCCAGCTTCGGATGGCGGCCGCACAGACGGCTCTTGCCAACGGCGCAGCGATCCCGTTCGCATCGGCCGTGCGTCAGATCGGTAACGGTCTGCGTTACGATGCAGGAAGCGGCGCCGTGACGGTGCAGGAGCCGGGCGTATACGCATTCAGCTGGCAGGTGCTCGTGCAGGCACCGGCCGAGGATACTGCCGCACCGGTAATCGCGCTGCAATCTCTGGACGGTCAGACGGTGCTGGGCTATTCGGGGATTCCGGCAGCAGCGGCAGCAAACGGCGCACTGGTCAGCGGAACGGCAGTTGCCCCGCTGCCGGCAGGCACGGCGTGGGTGCTTGTGAATGCGAGCGGCGCACCGCTGGATATTCCGGCGGCGGGAACAGCGCCCGCAGTATTTGCCGGAAACATGACGGTCACAGAGGTACCTGTCCGCTGACAGTCGGCAGGGCCGACAGCCGTTATGCTAAAGGCACGGTCATGCTCACAGGCCGAATCGCGCAAACACACGCTGCTGTTCGCAGCTTTGTGCAGTGACTTTATTCGTTATCCGGAACGCCATCCAAAAGCTTTATCTAAACTTTTTCAAAAGCTTGCGGCGCATAGAATCCGCGAAACGGATACCGCTTTTTATCGCACATGATAAAAATACAGCAGCAAAAAAAGCGGCTCAGCCTGCCGGATATCAGCACACGCTGATATCTGACGGACTGAGCCGCTGTCATATTCTGATTTCAATGCTTCGGCTGATAGGGCGGTTTACCGTCCGGCTCTTCCTGCATATCGTCCGGTTCATCGGGCGCATCATCAGGCTTTTCGGGCGGTTCGGGCATATCATAGGGGCCGCGCACCTGTTTGCAGCGGGGATCCTCCGGCGGGACATCCTCCGGCTCTTCATCAAAGCCGAGGTCTGCTCCTTTGCCAAACAACGCAAAAAATCCCGGCTCGTACGTGCTTTTTGCATCTTGCGCAACATCGAGCTCGAGGCTGCAAGGATATTTCTGCTGAATGACGGTCTGACGCAAAAACATATTCAGCGCTGTCGTCAAGTTCAAGCCGAGCGACTCATAAATTTTCGAGGCTTGTTCTTTGAGCGTTTCATCCGTCCGAAACGATACCATCGTCATACGACCACCTCCATACATACATTATACTGCTCGTATATATATTGTCAATTTCTACGCCATTTCTTTCCACCACGGCTGGAAGTCTCCGGCTTTCGCCCCGCCGATGCGCACGGCTTCGCCGATGCGCGGCGTCAGGAGCTCATAGGGCTTCCTCGCGCTTGCTGCAGCGAGCCGCGTTCCGCGCGGCGGACGCCCGAAGGCTGCCGTATGCACGAAGCCGAAACCGCCGAGCCCTGCTGCTCCCATGATGCCCAGTCCTCCCAAGATGAAGCTCCGCCGAGAGATCTTCTTTGCCATTTTTCAAAAGCCTTGTCCGTTTTCCATGTTCTCTGCGAGTTTCGGCATCCACTCAGAAATATGGATATGCTGCGGACAGACGCGCTCGCATGATTTGCAAGCGATGCAGTCCGAAGCCTTCCCGTACCCCTGGCTGAGGTAATTCTCGTAGTATTCGATTTCTGGTGAGAAATCCCTGCGCTTCATGAGCTTGCGCGTGTTGAAGAGCGCGAAGTAATTCGGGATGAGGATGTTCTTCGGGCATTTACTCGCTTCCACGCAGTAGCGGCAGCCCGTGCAAGGAATCGCGATGCCGGCGCGAATCTTTTCTGCCGCCTGCAAAAGAAGCGCCTGATCTTCCTCTGTGAGCGGCGTGAAGTCCTGCATAAAGCCCGTGTTCTCGTCGAGCTGCGCGAGGTCGCTCATGCCTGAGAGCACGACCATGACATTTTCAAGGCTGGCCGCGAAGCGGATGGCCCACTCGGCTGGGCTCCAGTCGGGATGTGCTTCGTGCAGCATCTCCTTGACGTTCTGCGGCGGATTCGCAAGCGTGCCGCCCTTGACCGGCTCCATGACGATGACGGGCAGGCCGTGCTTCGTCGCAACGTCATAGCACTTGTGCGACTGGATGCCTGCACTTTCCCAGTCGAGATAATTGATCTGGAGCTGCACGAACTCGAAGAACGGATTTTCCTCAAGAATGCGGTCGAGCACCTCCGGCGTGTCATGGAACGAAAAGCCGAGGCAGCGGATTTCGCCGCTTTTGCGCTTCTCGCGCAGGAAGTCAATCGCGCCGTACTTCTTCGCCTTCTCGTAGTTCACATGGTTCATGTCGTGGACGAGATAATAGTCGAACGAATCAACATGGAGCTTCACCTTCTGCTTCGCAAAGATGTCCGGCACCTCTTCCTTGCTCTTGAGCATCATGTCCGGCATCTTCGTCGCGATCGTGAAGGCGTCGCGCGGATGACGGTCGACGAGCGCCTTGCCAACCGTTTCCTCGCTCTTGAAGTCATGATACATCCACGCCGTATCGCAATATGTGAATCCGCGTTCGAGGAACCGGTCCACCATCTGCTCCACTTGCGCGACATCGATCGACGTCTGATTCTTGGCATCCAGGAGCGGCAGGCGCATGAATCCGAACCCCAGCTTCTTTTCCGGCTTCTTCATATCGTTCCCTCCAAAACAACCAGTTTTCCTGCTTCTGCTATTCGCCACCTGCCTCTCTTTTCCCTGCATTTCTTTATTTCAGATTCTTCTCAAAGAACGCCGCGATCTTCTCAAATGGAATCTTTGCAGAATCGTAGAGGTCCGTGTGGTTCGCGTCTGGGATGATGAGAAGCTCCTTGTTCGCCGCATACTTTCCGGAGGTCAGCTTCTGATAGGCAGCCTCGCCGAAATAGCGCGAGTGGGCGTCTGCGCCGTGGATGACGAGGACGGGCGTGCGGATTTCGTCAGCGTACGCCATGATCGGCGTATTGTAAAGCGAGAGCGCCGACGTCTTGTTCCAGCCGTCGTTCGAGTTCACGGAACGCGCATGGTAGCCGCGCTTCTCCTTGTAGTACGCGTGGTAGTCCTTGACGAACTGCGGCGCATCCTCCGGCAGCGGGTCGATGACGCCGCCGGCTTTCGCGTACGTTCCATTCTTGTAATCAATTGTGCGCTGGTCGTTCAGCGCTTTTTTTGCCGCATAGCGGGCTTCTTCGCTGTCATCTGCATCAAAGTAGCCATTCGCAGTCACGCGGTGCATGTCGTACATCGTCGAGGCGACCGTCGCCTTGACGCGCGTGTCCATCGCCGCGTCATTGATGGCGATGCCGCCCCAGCCGCAGATGCCGATAATGCCGATGCGGTCTGCGTCCACATCCGCGCGGTTCGAGAGATAATCGACCGCAGCCGAGAAATCTTCCGTGTTGATGTCGAGCGACGCCACGTCGCGGACGTTGCCGCCGCTCTCGCCCGTGAACGAGGGATCGAACGCCACGGTCAAGAAGCCATGCTCCGCCATCGTCTGCGCATAGAGGCCGGACGACTGCTCCTTCACCGCGCCGAACGGCCCGGCAACGGCGATGGCCGCGAGTTTTGCATCTTTCGTCGCAGTTTTCGGCTTGTAGACATCCGCCGCGAGCATGATGCCGTAGCGGTTGTGGAACGTGACTTTTTCATGCGTGACATTCTTGTTTTCGGGGAATACCTTGTCCCATGCGTTCGTCATATCGAGTTTTTCCTCCTGAAACGATGCCGTCGGATTGCTCGGCGCTGCGAACCCTGTGGGCGCTCCGCCGAAGCTCATTCCGGCCGCGAGTGCGCCGAGCAGCAGAGCACGAAGCAGGACGTTTTTCTTTGCGTGGAACGTTTTCATGATGTTCTTCCTTTCTTCCTTTGGTTCAGCCGACCGCCGCTTGTGCCGTGCGGCCTTCGAGTTCTTCTTCCGTGAGCGCGCGGATGATTTTCGCGGGCACGCCGCCGACAATCGTGCTCCATGAGCGCCTGCCGCTCTTCTGGCGTATGATAGACGTGGTTGAGTTCCATGAGCACGCGGAGCGCCGACTCCGACATCTGCCCGCAAAATTGCAGCGCTCCAGAGGCGGCGTCGATGGGCAGATGCCGCCGGATCCGGTCAAAAAATTCTCGTTCGTTCATCTTGCATACCTCCATCCTTTCGGACTGGCTTTCCCTTTGGATGGCTTCATTGTACGGGATAGATGAAAATATGTCGAATACTCATTCATCATCGTGCATGATAGTTCTCAGGCATGTTTCACGCGCATAAAAAAGCCCGAGCGCCACAGCTCAGGCTTTTTGCTTCTATGAAGTTATGCGTCCGCTCCGACCCGCGCGCGGATACGTTCGAGGAACAGCCGCACGGCAGGCGAGAACGTCTGATATTTTTTCGTGACGAGCACGGCAGGTACGCGCACGGGCGGTTCCATGGGACGGAATGTAAGATTCCGCTCGCCCTGCAGATTGATGAGACGGTCAAGGCAAAAGACGAGGCATGTGCCTTGTTCCGCAAGAAAGGTAACGTTATAGAGCAGATTGTACGTGCAGATGATATTTTTCGCGTCGTTCTCTTTCCAGATAGCCGGAAGGCTCGGATGCTGCCCGTCCACTGCCTGCTGTGGCAAGGCGAGCGGCACGTTTTTGAGATCATCAAACGTCACGGCCGGCTTCTCTGCCAGCGGATGATCCTTCGGCCTCAGCACGCCGAATGCATCCGCGTCCGGCAAGTCGATGTAATCGTATTTGTCCTGCCGCTCCACGCCGAGCAGCAACCCGATATCGAGGATTCCTTTGTCCATGCGTTCGAAGATGTTCTCCGCGTTGCCGCTGTAAATATGGAGATGGATGTCGGGATGCTCGCGCTGGAGCTCGCCATAGACCTCCATGAGGAGCGCGACGGACGGAGACTCGCCGAAGCCGGCGTAGATGTCGCCTGCGATGACGCTGCCGCTGTTTTTGAGCGTCGTCTCCGTCTTTTCCAGGATGCTCATCATTTCCTGCGCCCGCGCACGCAGATAGACGCCTTCCTCCGTCAGGAGCGTCTGCCGCTTGCCGCGCACGAAAAGCTGCACGCCGAGTTCTTCCTCGAGCTCCTTCATCTGCCGCGAAAGCGTCGGCTGCGAGAGGAACAGCGATTCCGCGGCCCGCGTGATGCTCTGCTCCCGCGCGATGGCGAGGAAATATTTGAGCAAGCGTGTTTCAATCATCCGGCCCCCCTCCGTTTCCTGCTCTTATTATAACGAGATTCTTTCATAGGTGCAAGGCATGGAAACCACATCATGATAAGTATTTGTTCTTTTTCTGTGGATGCCCTACAATAAGGCCAGAAAGCAAACCGACAACATTCCCGGAGAAAGGGGGATTCATCATGAAGCAAACGAAACTCAACAACGGCGTCACGATGCCGCTCCAAGGCTATGGCGTCTTCCAGATCACGGACGAGACGATCTGCAAAGCGGGCGTGAAAGCGGCGCTTGCGGCGGGCTATCGCCTCATCGACACGGCGGCGTGCTATGGCAACGAGCGCGCCGTCGGCGCCGCCATCCGCGAGAGCGGCATCCCGCGCGAGGAGATTTTCATTTCTTCGAAGGTATGGATTCAGGACGCAGGTTACGAAAAAACGAAGGCGTCATTCACCAAGACGCTTGAAAACCTCGGCACGGACTACCTCGACCTCTACCTCATCCACATGCCCTACGGCGACTACCACTGCGCATGGCACGCGATGGAGGAACTGTACAAAGCGGGCAAGATTCGCGCCATCGGCGTCTGCAACTTCCTGCCCGACCGCCTGCTCGACCTGATTCTCACGCACGACGTCGTGCCCGCCGTCAACCAGATGGAAACGCATCCGTTCTGCCAGCAGAAGAAGCTCCGCGAAGTCATGGAGCCCTATGACATCCGCCTCATGGCCTGGGCGCCGTTCGCTGAAGGACAATGCGGCATCTTCTCCGATCCGGCACTCGCCTCCATCGGCAAGCCGTACGGCAAGACGCCTGCACAGGTCATCCTCCGCTGGCTGCTGCAGGAAGACATCATCGCCATCCCGAAATCCGTCCACGAAGAACGCATCCGGCAGAACTTCGCCATCGGCGACTTCGAGCTCACGGCGGACGACCTCGCGAAAATCCATCACATAGATCGCTACAAGCCGCTGATTCTCGACATCGCCTCCATTGACGAAGTCCACCGCCTGCACGGCATCACATTCGAACAGTAAAGGAGCACGTCTGGACGACGAACGGAAAATACGTGAAATGACAAGAAACAGCAAGCCCCTTGCAGATCCATTCGCAAGGGGCTTGCTGTTTTCATCGTTGATGTTCATCCTTCTGCATTTCAGCAGAACGCTTCCGCCCATGATTTGAGCTCACCTGCGCCAACGCTTGACGCGAAGCGGCGGCCTTCAGAGAGTTTCGCGCCGGGGCACGACGGCGAGAGGGCGTCATTTGTGCGGCCCATCGTGCTGCCGCCCGACGTCGCGAACGGCACGACGGTCTTGCCCTTGAAATCATAGCTTTCAAGGAACATGTTGATGATGTTCGGCGCTATGTACCACCAGATGGGGAAGCCGACGAAGACCGTATCGTACGCGTCCATCTGCGGCACCTTCTTCGCGATGGTGGGGCGCAGCGAACGGTCGTTCTTCTCCGCCGTCGTGCGGCTCGATGCGTCGTTCCAGTTGAGGTCGGCAGACGTATACGGCTGCGCGGGCTCGATTTCAAAGAGATCGGCACCGATAGCGTCCGCGAGCTTCTTCGCCACGCGCGCCGTCGTGCCCGTCGCGCTGAAATAAGCAACAAGGGTCTTGCTCATATCTTGATTCTTCCTTTCTGTGGGTCAGGGATGTTCTTTCCCGTCCAGCATAGCACGCGCACGCCAGCATGTAAAATACTTCATGCATTGGCTTCTGCATATCCCAAAGGCATGCATCATGCGTCAAGCATCAGATCAGCAACGGAAAACAAAACAGCCTTTCCGCCGAGGAACACTTTTTCACCATCGACACGGCAATACAGGACGCCGCCGCGTGCAGAGGCCTGGTACGCCGTCAACGTACTGCCGATGCGCTTGCTCCAATACGGGGCGATATGGCAATGGCCAGAGCCGCAGACAGGGTCTTCCTCGACTTTGAGCTTCGGTGCAAAGCTCCGCGACACGCAGTCATACGCTTTGCCGCGCGCCGTCGCATGCTGCAAGAGGCCAGGCAAGCGTGCCAGCTGTTCCATGTCCGGCTGCATCTTGCGAATCGTTTCTTCCTCCGCAAAGACGCAGAGCAGGTCGCGTCCCAGCCATGCCTCCTGCGGCCGCTCGCCAAATGCCGCCGCCATCTCATCCGTCACAGGCAGCTGCCGGAGCTCGTAGGCCGGGAACTCCATTTCATATTTGTCCCCCGTCCGCCTCACGAAAAGTTCCCCGCTCAACGTCGTGAACGTGACAGATGACTGCTCTTTCTCATCATGATTCAGCAGCACATAAGCCGTGGCCAGCGTCGCATGGCCGCAGAGGTCGATCTCTCCCCCCGGCGTGAACCAGCGCAGATGATACGCCGCACCTTCCTTGACGACAAATGCCGTCTCCGAAAAGCGGTTCTCCATCGCAATGTCCTGCATCAGCGCATCGGGAATCCAATGCGAAAGAATGCACACGGCGGCTGGATTCCCGGCGAAAACATGATCTGTAAAAGCGTCTACGACGAATTGCCGCATATCTGATTCCTCCTTTGCCTCACGGTTCGATTTTCGACTTCACGACAGCCGGTACGCCAGCTGCGACGCTGTTATCCGGCACATCTTTCGTCACGACGCTGCCCGCTGCAATCACGCAGCCGCTGCCAATCGTCACGCCTGGCAGCACGGAGACGTTCGCACCGAACCAGCAGTTATCCCCAACCTTGATTGGCAGTGCTTTTTCCAGTCCCTTGTTGCGCTGCGCAAACTGCTTCGGATGCGTCGCCGTATAGAATCCGCAGAAGGGACCAATGAAAACATTTTTGCCAATCGTGATGCCACCGCCATCCATAAAGTACGCACCATGATTCACGAACGTTCCTGCACCGAGCTCCGTGCGTGTGCCACCATAATCGAAGTACACGGGCGCGAGCACGCTCAGGCCGTCGGGGATTTCTCCTCCGAGGAGATTTTTGAGCGCCTCCTGCTGTTCCTCGCTCCCCGGCATCGCTTGGTTGAACGTGTAGCAATACCGCTCCGCCGTCAGGCGCTCTTTGAGCAGCGCCTCGTCAAAATTTGCATCATACCATTCGCCGCGCAGCATCTTGTCGCGCTCTGTGTCCTGTGCCATTGATGAACCTTTTCCTTTCTTCTATAGGGAAGCTTCGTCGTCTGAAATAGTCGAATATGTGACCAGCGAATACAAATAGAATGAATCCCCTTTTCGCCGCTATGATACCATAGATGGAAGGGATGGGCAACTCAAGACGGCCAATTGCATACTCAAAAGGCATGGAAACATCGTTCAGGATAAGCATTGGCATCTTTTCCCCAAACGGTGTACCATCAGTAGCAGAAAGACACGAAAGAAAAGGAGCGACACATCATGATTCTGAACGAAACATTTCCCCTGGCCGACGGCACGAGCATTCCGAAAATCGGGTTCGGCACATGGCTCATCAACGGCACGGCCGCCACGCAGGCTGTCATGGACGCCATCGCGGCAGGATACCGCCATATCGACACGGCATGGGCGTATGGAAATGAGAAAGAAGTCGGCGAGGGCATCCGCCGCTCGGGCGTGCCGCGCGAGGAGCTCTATGTCACGACGAAGCTCCATGCTGATTTCAAGACGTATGAAGCGGCAAAGCAGGGCATCGAGGAATCGCTCGCGCGCCTCAATATCGGCTATGTCGACCTCATGCTGATTCACGCACCGCAGCCGTGGAACAAGTTCCGCGAAGGCGACCATTATCAGGAAGGAAACCTCGCGGCATGGAAAGCACTCGAAGAAGCCCAGCAGGCGGGCAAAATCCGCTCAATCGGCGTCGCGAACTTCGAGCCGGAAGACCTCGAAAACATTCTCAAGCACTGTACGGTGAAGCCTGTCGTCAACCAGGTGCTCTGCCATATCAGCAACACGCCGCAAAAAGTCATCGAATACTCGCAGAAGCACGGCATCCTCGTCGAAGCCTATTCCCCCATCGGCCACGGCGCCGTCCTGCAGAACCCCGAGCTTCAGGCGATGGCGAAAAAATACGGCGTCTCCGTCGCCCAGCTCTGCATCCGCTACTGCCTGCAGCTCGGCACGCTGCCGCTGCCAAAGACGGCGAACCCCGCACATATGAAAAACAACGCTGACGTCGACGGCTTCGTCATCACGGACGCAGACATGGAAACACTGAAAACCATGCCGACCATCCAGAATTACGGCGAAGGCGCGGGCTTCCCCGTCTTCGGCGGAAAAATCAACGACGACGGCACGTTGACAAGCCGCGACTTCGTGAAACGCGACTGACGCGCTCGCAAAACCATCACAAAATGCACCAAGCCCCCTGCGGAACCGGAATCGGTCTTCCGCAGGGGGCTTTCGTGTCTCGTCCAAGACGTTTTCAACCTGCATAGCTTTCCTGCGCAGCATCCTCCTGCAATTCATGCAGGTAGCCGAGCGAGACGGCATCCTTGAGGCCGTAACACTTGATGGCCATCGGCAGGTTCATACCCGTCACGACGACGGCGCGGCCAGAAAGGCCCGTGCGGCCGAGAAGCAGCTGCGTTTCATTATACGCCGTGCATACAATAATTTACCACGAAGCGATTTCTTGACGGATAAAAAAATATCAGATATGATTTAGTAAATCACGATTTACGAAATCATATCTGATAGGAGAAACTGCCATGTTCATCGGTCGGACACATGAGCTTTTGGAGATGCAGCGACGCTATGAGCGCAATCGGTTTGAATGCATCATCCTGTACGGTCGCCGGCGTGTCGGGAAGACGGCATTGATCCGGGAATTCTGCCAGGACAAGCATACCATTTTCTTCACGGCACTCGAGACGACGGCAAAAGAAAATCTGCAGAATTTCAGCCAGTGCATCTATGCAGCGCAGGGCGGCGACGGGGATGCCCCTGTCTATGCCGATTTCTCTGCAGCGCTTTCTGCCATCACATCGATGGCGCGAGACGAAAAACTCGTGCTCGTCATCGATGAATATCCATACCTTGCCAAAGCGTATCCGGGCATCTCTTCCCTCCTGCAAGTCCTGATTGACCGCGACTGGCAGGCGATGAATCTCTTCGTCATCCTGTGCGGCTCTTCCATGAGCTTCATGGAGCGGCAGGTGCTCGGCCATGAAAGCCCGCTCTTCGGACGACGCACGGCGCAGATGAAGCTCGCCCCCTTTACGATTTTCGAGACGCAGACGTATTTCCATGAAATGCCCATCGAAGATGTCGCCGTCCTGTACGGTGCCACGGGCGGCATCCCGTTTTATCTGGCACAGATGGACGCGCACGCAACACTTCGCGAAAATCTCACGCACAGTTTCTTCGACCCGCTCGGCTATCTTTTCGAAGAACCTTCCAACCTCTTGAAACAGGAACTCCGCGAACCTGCGAATTACAATGCCGTCCTGCAGGCCATCGCCGACGGGAAGACGAAGCTCAGCCAGATTGCCTCTACAGTCGGCATCGAGGTCAGTGCCTGCACGGGCTATCTGAAGAATCTCATTTCCCTCGGCATCGTCGAGCGCGAGACGCCGCTCGGAGAAAAGCAGTCAAGGCGCAGCATCTATCTCCTGAGAGACGGCATGTTCCGCTTCTGGTACCGCTTTATCCCGCAGCATTACTCGATGATCCAGAACAACATGGGCGATATGGTCTGCCGCCGCATCGAGAAACAGCTCCCGGATTTCATGGGCCAAGTCTTCGAACGCATCGCTTTGGAATGGCTTTGGCGCGAAAACCGGAACGGCCGTCTCCCCATCCTCTTTGAAGAGGCTGGGCGCTGGTGGGGGAATGACCCGCGAAAAAAGAAGCAGACAGAAATCGACATTCTCGCGCAGAACGGAGATCACGAGATGCTTTTCTGCGAATGCAAATGGCGGAACGAACCGATGGACAGCGATGTTCTGGACACGCTCATCGAACGGAGCGAGCTTTTTCCTGCTCAGGAAAAGTACCTGATACTCTTCACGAAACGCACATTTTCCGACCGTCTTCTGCGCAAGGCGGAAGCCGCTCCCCATGTCAGGCTGGTCTGTTTTCCCGACATGATGTCGTGATTCATGCCCGTCCTTTCTTTCACCCTTCTGCCAGCTCGATCATGAGCTTGCAGAGCAGCGCTTCCGTCGTGAGCGTGCCGCCGGGCTCGACGCCGAGCTGCTGGGCGCGGACGCCCATTTCGTAGCTGTCCATGTCCACGCCGTCATACGTGCACTGCGTCGTACAGACGAGGCGGCAGCCGTGGTCTTTCGCGTACTGGAACGCGGGCAGGAAATTCATCGGCGATTCCTGGTCAGGGATGCCGCCGAGGCCGTAGCCTTCGAGGATGACGGCGCGGAAACCCGCATCGACGAACGCCTCGAGCATCTTCGGCGGGAGGCCCGGCACGATCTTCAGCACGCCGACGCGCGTGTCGAGCTGGTCATGCAGGCAGAACGCCCCCGTCGGTGCGAACGGCTCGGCCATCCATGTCAGGCGGCCGCCCGCAAAACGCCCCGCGAGCGGGCGGTTGATATTGCCGAACGCCGTGAGCTGCATCGTGCAGAGCTTCCGCGCGTCATTGCCAAACATCACCCTGCCGCCAAACGCGATATAGACGCCTGCGTGGCCGCCGAGCGCTGCATGGAACGCCGTCAGAAGATTCTGCTCGGCATCCGTTCCCGGCACACCGGCCGGCAGCTGCGAGCCCGTGAGGACAACGGGGCGGTCGATGTTTTCGAGCATGTAATGAAGCGCGGCGGCACTGTATGCCATCGTGTCCGTGCCGTGCGTGATGACGAACGCATCATACTGCGTGCGCCGCTCGGCGACCGCACGTGCCATGCGGATCCAGTGCTCGGGCTGGAGGTTCGTCGAGTCAAGCTGCAAGAGCTGCACGCAGTCAATGTCGCAGCGCGCACGCAAATCCGGCACCATCGCAAGGATGTCCTCGCCCGAAAGCGCAGGCATGAGCCCGTTCGGTGTCGGCCGCGAAGCGATTGTTCCGCCCGTCGCGAGCACGCAGATGTGTTTCTTTTTCGATGTCGTTTCCATGATGCATCCCCTTTCATCAAAAATATATCGACGAAACTGGGACTTGTCAAGAAATCATTCATCTGCGCGAGGTATCATGAAGCCGAAAACGGATGTTCCCCACGCGAAAGGAGCGCTCTTCATGAAAGGCCTCCAGACCATGCGCACGCTCGTGCGCAACATGACGTTCCTCATGCAGAGCATCGCACTCGGCAAAGCAAAATACGGCCTGCCGGAGCACCCGTGACGGTCGCTGTCCAGTCATCGGTACGGTCGCGGTTCTTGAGCCGCTGGTGAATCGTAACGGTGCCATCTGCCGCAAAATGGAGCGTGCTGTCCACATAGAGATACGGCACGTCCGTCGCGTCGAGCTTCGTGAGCTGCCAGTTGCCCGCGATCGCATCAGCATCAATAGCCGGTGCGGACACTTCCGCCGCCTGCATCGACGCTCCCGCCGCCTTTTCTGCCGCTTCCGCGTCAGCTTTTGCAAGGATGGCAGCCAATGCCGGATCCTGCTGCACAGCGGCCTGCTCAGCCGTAGGCACCGGCTGATTCTCCGCACCCGCGATGCCCGGCAGGATGAGCATCGACATGAACACTGCAGCCAAAGCCGCATGAAAACCATTTTTTCGCACGGAAATCCCCTTTCGATGGATGTCTGGAACGACCACGATGGCCGCATATCATGGTGTAATTCGAGACGATGCCCCTGCTTTCCTGCAAAACAAAAGAAAAGAAGAATACCTTATTCTTCTTGCCTGCCGAACAAAATCCATGTAAAATAAGAAGCAAGAAAGCGAGGTGTTGCCGCTGTGTCTTCCATCAAGCCGTGGAAAGAACTGACCTTCACAGACGACTACATGTTCAAGAAGGTCATGGAAGCTGCCGACATCTGTACGGAATCCCTGAATGCTTTCCTTTCATGGAACATCGAACGCATCACCTACTTCGAAGAAGAAAAGCCTTTGCAAGCCTTCTATGATAGCAAGGGCGTACGCCTCGACGTCTACATCCATGACGAAGCCGAGCGCATCTACGACGTCGAGATGCAAGTCCGCAAGATGCGCGAGAAAATCGGCGTCGATGTCATGGCAAGCCTTGCAAAGCGTTGCCGATTCTATCTAGGGCAACTAGATGCTGATTTTCTTCGAAAAGGCTCCCTCTATTCTGACCTGCGACCAACCATCATCATTTTCTTCTGTCCATTCCCATTGTTTGATGGAAAATATTCCGTCTATCCCTTTCATCATCTGTGCACGAAAGATCCTTCCATCGTCCTCCCGGACGATGCCGAAATTCTGCTCATCACATCCAAGGGAGACCGCGCAGGCCTTTCAAAAACCGCCTGCGCCCTGCTCGATTACATGGACGGCATCATCAGTGACCATCCACTCATCCAGAAAATCGAAGAACGCATCCATACGGTCAAGCAAAGCGAACAAGAGGAGCGTGATTACATGACATTTGAAATGCGCATCCGCGAAGAACGCGCCGATGCAAGAGCCGAAGGAATAGCCGAAGGAACAGCCAAAGGCATCGCCGAAAAAGCTTTCCGCACCATCTGCAACCAGCTGAAACGTCACGTCCCATATCAGGACATCGCCTCCGACAATGAGGTCTCTGTCGACGAAGTTATCCGCATCGCCAAAGAATCCCATCTGGCATATTAATGTCACGCAAAACGAGCCCATGCCACCGTACTGGCATGAGCTCGTTTTATATTTGTCGCAGAACAAACAATCGATTTCATTTCTCCTCCGGCACATACCAGAGGCCGTTGTTGTTTTTCTTCAGATATTCCTTGAACTCCTCGGAATGATAGGCATCCGCGATGTCTTTGACCCACTGGCTGTCCTTGTCTTTCTCCTGGACGACGAGCTGCAGCAGCAGGTGCGGCAGGATGTCTTCTTTCAGCAGGGCTGTGGAGGGATCGATTTTGGCGTTGTAGACAATCGAGCCCGTGATGACAATGTAGGAGAAGTCGCCGCGCACGGCGGGGATGTTGAGGGATTTCATTTCCGTGAACTGCAGGTGATGCGGATTCTCGACGATGTCTTCCTTCGTCACGGTCGAGAGATCCTTGGACGGGTCGAGCTTGATCCAGCCCGCTTTCTGCAGCAGGGCGTAGGCACGCGCCGTATTGGAGGCGTCATTCGGCACGGCGACGGTATCGCCATCCGCGACCTGGGAGAGGTCGGACTTCGAGCCCGCATAGATGCCGGCAGGCACGGTCGGAATCGGCGTGATGGCCGCGAGATGGCCGTCCTGCTTCGCGTTGAAATTCTCCATGTAGGCCGTATGCTGCTCGACATTGAAATCGACTTCGCCTTCGTTGAGGGCGATGTCCGCCTGCAGCAGGTCGTTCATATCCTTGCCGACGACCTTGTAGCCCTTCTTCTCCAAAATCGGCTGGATGCCCTGCTCGAAGAGCTCGGAATATGGGCCCTGCGACTTGCTGAAGACGAGTTCTTTCTTGTCATTCGAGGCCGAATTGCTGCCGCAGCCTGCGAGGAACACCGCCGAGACGACAGCCACGAGGGCAACGGACAAAAGCTTCCAAATACGAGAAATACGCATCATTTTTCATCCTTTCCGGGAAAATATTCCAATTTCAAATATCCAAAGGGGTACTCAATGGCCCCGCGAATGTGCTGCATAATGATTGCCGATGGTCTGGATAATCTGGACAAAGATGATGAGCACGATGACAGTGAACAGCATCAAGGGGAAATTCAATCGTTCATACCCATACGTCAGCGCGAGGTCGCCGACGCCGCCTGCGCCGATGGCACCGGCCATCGCCGTCGCGCCGAGGAGGCCGATCGTGCCGGTCGTCACCGAAAGAATCAGCGAGCCCTTCGCCTCCGGCAGCAGGAAATACCAGACGATTTCAAAATACGAAGCTCCCATGGCCTGCGCGGCCTCGATGATGCCCTGCTTGACTTCGAGGAGCGAGTTCTCGAACAGCCGCGTCAAGTACGGCGCGATGAAGACGACGAGCGGCACGAGCGCTGCCGTCGTCCCGATTCGCGTCCCGACGATGGCCTTCGTCAGGGGCAGGATGAAGACGAGCAGGATGATGAACGGGATGCTGCGCACGATGTTGACGACGGTGTTGATGATGCGGTACGGCCAGCGATGCGGCATGATGCCGTTTGGCCCCGTCAGCACCAGCAGCACGGCCAGCACC
This sequence comes from uncultured Veillonellaceae bacterium, assembly GCA_900318215.1. Lineage (GTDB taxonomy): Bacteria > Bacillota > Negativicutes > Selenomonadales > Selenomonadaceae > Selenomonas_C. Next base: position 12,584 of record ONJV01000004.1, on the reverse strand, counting down.
ATCGCGATGGCCGTCCCGATGGCGAGCGACACGAAGACCATGTACAGCGTCTGCTCGGCCGCCAGCACAATCTGCCCGTCAGGCACTCCGAGATTCATAGGACTCGACCTCCTCATACGCGACGCCGCGGCTTTCGAGCAGCTTCGCGACTTCTTCCAGCTGCTCCACGCTGCCGATGAACTGCACGATGAAAACCGAAACGATCTGCTTCTGGATTTCATTCACCGAGGCAAAGAGCACGCTGCTCTCGACGTGCAGCTCCGTATTGATGCGGAACAAGATGTTTTCCTTCGCATTTTCGCCGAGGAACCGCAGCCGCAGCAGGCGGAACGGCCGCTGCTCCTGCTGCAGCATGGTGTACAGGCTCTTCGGGATGGCGTCGGGGATGACGGCCTGCACGAACCGCCGCGTCACCTCGCGCTGGGGATGCGAAAAGATATCCACGGCCGAGCCCGTCTCGACAATCTGCCCCTGTTCCATGACGGCGACCTTGCGACAGAGCTCCTTGATGACCTGCACCTGATGCGTCACGAACAGAATCGTGATGTTCATCTCGCGGTTGACACGTGCGAGGAGCTCGAGAATCGAGCCCGTCGTCTCCGGGTCGAGCGCACTCGTCGCCTCGTCGCAGAGCAGGATGCGCGGATTCGTCGCCAGCGCCCGCGCGATGCCCACGCGCTGCTTCTGTCCGCCGGACAGCTGCCACGGATAAGCATCCTTCTTGTCCGCGAGCTCTACGAAATCAAGCAATGTTTCCACGCGCTGCTCGATTTCCTCCTTGGAAACCTTGTGCGAGAGAATCAGCGGGATGGCGATGTTCTTCGCAACGGTCTGCGACTCCAGCAGGTTGAACTGCTGGAAGACCATGCCGATGCCTTTGCGCACGCCCCGGAGCGCCTTGTGCCCGAGCGTCCCGAGCTCCTGCCCGTCAATCTCGACCGAGCCCTCGTCGGGCGTCTCCAGCGCATTGACCATGCGCAACAGCGTGGACTTGCCCGCGCCGCTGAAACCGATGACGCCGAAGATTTCTCCATCGGGGATGTCCAGGCTGACGTCCCGCAGCGCCTGCACGGTCTGCCCCTTGGACGGGAACGTCTTGCTGATGTGCTGCAAACGGATCACTTCGCACCACCTGCCTTGCCTTTCAAAATGTGTTGCAACGCCGCCTCTGCCAGACCCACCAGATACTGTGCGGCCGGCCACAGCGCCGCTGGGTCCACCTGGAACTTCGGATTGTGATTGCTGTAGGAATGCCCCGTGCCTACGAGCACGAACACGCCGGGCAGCGTCTCCTGATAATACGCGAAATCCTCGCCGCCAAGCGACGCCGGCGCCTCCGCCACGGAAAGCGACTGCTGCTCCGCCACCTTTTGCGCGACCTCGACCCATTCCGGTGTGTTGTCCGTCGCTGGAGGCCCCTCGTACCAGTCGATTTCCGCCTGCGAGCCATGCCCCTCGGCGATGCGCTCGGCCAGACGGCACAGATTCTCGCGGATGAGCTGGCGTTCCTCCTTGCCGAGGCTGCGCGTCGTGCCCTCGACGAGCACGGTCTCGGGGATGACGTTCCACGTATTGCCGCCCTCGACATGCGTGATGCTGACGAGGCCGGGCGCAAAAGGATTGAGATTCCGCGACACAATCGTCTGCGCGGCCTGGATGAAGGCCGCGGCCGCCGGAATCGGGTCGATGCCAGCATCTGGATGCGCCGCATGCGTGCCCTTGCCGCGGAACGTGATCTGGAAGCGGTCGACCGAAGCCGTCACCGCACCGGCCCGGAGGCCGAGCGTGCCGACGGGGAACAGTGGCGAGACATGCAGGCCGAACATGGCGTCCACGTCTCCGAGCAGGCCCGTCTCCAAAACCTTCTTCGCGCCGCCCGGCGCCTCCTCGGCGGGCTGGAAGACCAGCTTGACGCGCCCCGGCAGCGCTGCTTCCTTCTGCTTCAGCAGCAGGGCTGCACCGAGCAGCGCCGACGTATGGAAATCATGGCCGCAGGCGTGCATGCGGCCGGGAATCTCCGACGCATATGGCAGCCCCGTCTCCTCCGTAACGGGCAGCGCATCGATGTCGGCTCGCAGGGCCACGACCGGCCCCTCCGTATCCGCGGAACCAGCCGCCCCGACCTCCGCCACAAGCCCCGTCTGCAAGCTGCTGTCGAGGACGGTGACGTCATGCTCCTGCAAGACCTCGCGCACGCGCTTCGTCGTCTCCACTTCTTCGTAGGACAATTCCGGATGCCGATGCAGCCAGCGGAACGTCTCCTGTACGATTTTCTCTTCTTCCTGCTGCGCCATGAAAAACGCCTCCATGTATGTTGTTGAAGTTTACATATCTGATTTATATGTTTTATGGGCTCTATTATAGTTTACTTCTCCTACTGAGTCAATAGGTTTTTTCAAAAATATTGTAAAACTGTAACAGCCGAAGCAAAAAGAAAGCGAAGGAACGTCCGAGCGGAAGTTCCTTCGCTTTCTTGCAGCCTTATGAATCAATACACGGCATCCTGCTTCAGCACGTTGATGTCCTGCTCCAGCAGCTGGTCGCGGACCCATTCGAAATGGTCGTTGATTTCCTCGTAGAACGACTTGCGGAAATCCGGGTCGCCCAGGATGGTTCCCGCGCTGTATTCCACCGTCTGATCGTTCTCGTCGAAATTCTCGATGCCGAAATCATTTTCGTGGATGCGGCGCAGCCATTCCTCATAGCGTACGTCAAAATCGTCGCTCTGGATGCCGCGGAAGCAGTCCGTCAGTATCGTCTTCTGCGCATCAGAGAGCCCCGTCACCGGCACGCAGCTGACCTGCTGGAGGATGCGGAAGATTTCTTCCGACGCTTCGAGAAATTCCTCCCAGTTCTTGCGCCCATCCGCGAACAGGTATTTCGTCTTCCACCAGAGATACGGCTGATCCGGACAATGCGCGGCCGCCACATGGCCGAGCGGGCTGTAGTTGTTGATGAGGTCTGAAATCATCGGATGACTGTCGATGAAATCCTTCAGCGCCTTTTCAATCGTCGCCCCCGAAGCATTGAAAATCAGGTTCTGCACGCGGTTGATGGCCGCATTGATGCCCGCAAAGCCTTGATGCGCCCAGGTATCGGCAAGGACATGGAGACCGACGCCGAGACGGAAGGCGAACTGGGAATTATCGAGCGTGGTCTCGAGCAGCCGCTCGCCAAGCGCTTTCGAGAGCGTGCTGTGCTTCCGGCAGATGAGCTTTTCGTCCGTCGTGTCCCCCTGGAGCCCCGGCAGGAAATGGAACGGCACCCAGACCTCGAGATTTCCCTTGCCCGTGATGTTGTTCCAGATGTGCTGCGACGAATAGCGGATACGGATGCCCTGCGCCTTCGCCTCTTCTTCCGCCTGGTCCGAGAATGGATTGTCATCCATATTGTCATCCACGAGCTGGGCACTCGTGGCGATGATCTTTGCATTCGCGCTCCCGAAATCCGCCCAGCGGGAAAGCACGTACATGGTGCAGAAATGGTAATCGATGTCCATAGATGGTTCCTTTCTGACAGCGTTTTGCCGTCATGCGCTAGTCGTCGTCCCGCCGCTTTCCTTTTTTTGTGCGGATCGTGCGGGTATAGAGATACGTGTCGTCTTCGTCCGTGAGTTTGAAGCTGCCTTTTTTGAGGTATTCCGTCGCGTCGGGTGCGGGGTGGACGTTGCTCATCTGGTCGATGAAGTATTTTCGCACGGCGTAGCCGCAGAAGAGGGCGGCGATGAATGCGACGAAGAGGACGAGAAGGGAGAACCGGATGCCGTCGTCCTCGCTGACGAAGTCAATCAGGAAGTAGAGGATCGGCCAGGAGATGAGCGTCGAGATGGCAAAGTAGACATAGGATTTCGCATGGTCGTACGGCAAGCTGCCGGCCATCTTGCCCGTCTGGCCGTTCATGAGGAACATGTACGGCGTGTTTTCGTAGCGCGTCGTGAGAATCCAGACGGGCGCCATGACGTAGGCGACATCGCCTTTCTTCTTGCGGATGTCCGGCTCGCCATTGATCTCGACTTCGTCGTAGTCTTCGACGGTGTCTTCGAGCAGGTCAGCCGCGCTCTGCGCGATGCGTTCGTCGGCGCGCGGGATGGCCGCGTCGGCGTCGACGTCGTAGCGGTCGGCGAGCGCGCCCGTGAGATACGCGGGCGTGAAATCTTCGAGCTGGCTGTAGTCAAACGGCTCGATGCTTTCCATGAACGTGTCGTCCATCTTTTCGCTGCCGTCGACAGGGACGCGCAGGAACGTCATCTTGCCTTCGCGGTAACATTCGTAAACGGAGATTTCCTTGACGTTTTCGTCGCCGTCGTCGTATTCGTGGATGTGCTTCGCGCGGAACGTGGCCTGCGCCTTGATCTTCGCGTCGAACAGCCAGTACGGCACGTACATGGCCTGCACATGCTCGACGCGGTTGCCTTTCTTGAACGCGGCCGGCAGCAGGCGCTTGCCTTCGTAAAAGGCTTTGAGCGCGGCGACGGCTTCTTTCTTCGTCTTCTGGAACGGGATGATCTCGTCGGGCTTCAGCGCACCGTCGAATCGCGCGGGAATCATCGTCGGGTTGCCGCAGTAGCAGCATTCCGTCGCCATCGTGTTCGCGTCCGTGACGAGCTCGGCGCCGCAGGCGGAGCAGTGGAAGGCATGCAGCCCGGCGGCTTCTTCCTCGCTCCAGCCTTCGCCCGCTGTCTCCGTCGCCCACTTCTCTTCCTGCTCGCGCTCGGCGGCGGCGGCGCGCTCCTGCGCTTTCTGGAACATATCTTCGATGACGTCCGTTTCAAACGTCGTGCCGCAGTACTCGCACGTCACGTGATCCGTGCCGGGGAGATACGAGAGCGGCGCGCCGCAGTTCGGACATTTGTAGCTGACCGATGTTGCTGGCATAGGGTCACACCTCATTTCTTTAGTCTATAGGCCCCCTCATTGGACAATGTCATTCAGTTGAGCGAGGAGGCATGCAATCCTTTGCCTCCCTCACCGAGGGAGGGGGACCGCGAAGCGGTGGTGGGTGTGTCGAAGGTACGACCTGGCAATCCATTCGAGCGTATCTGCAAAGGTACGTCTTCGCAGACAGCAATCCAGCGGCCTCCCATGTCCTACCTCCGACACACCCCCAGTCGCCTCTGGCGACAGCCCCCTCGAAGAGGGGGCCTGGATTTGCTAGATTTTCGCTAACTTAATGACATTGCTCGAAGAGGGGGCCTGATGTAGAATGACTTTGGGCTCGTACTCTAACTTAATGACATTGCTCCCTCGGTGAGGGAGGCTGGAGTTTGCGGGAACTCACGGTCTTGGTTTCCCGCAGTTCTGGCAGAACTTGCCCGTGTTCGTTGTACCGCACGAGCAGACCCAGTCACCGGCGGGGCGGGGCTTGCCGCAATTCTGGCAGAACTTTCCCGTGTTCGTTGCGCCGCACGTGCATGTCCACGTGCCCGTGGCGGCCGGGGCCGGTTTCGACTTGCCGCAGTTCTGGCAGAATTTGCCGGTATTCTCCGTGCCGCACGCGCAGGTCCAGGTGCCTGCGGCCGGTGCGGCCGGACGCTGCTGGAACGCCTGGCGCTGCGCGGCAAGCTGCGCGGCCTGCTGGTAGAGGCCGGCGCCCGCCTGCCCTGCCATCTGCATGCCGAACATCCCCATCGCCGCACCGCCGCCTTCGTTCTGCGCAGCGAGGCGCATGGCATCGGCCTGGGCTTCGGCCGCCATGCCCATCGCGATATCGGGACGGCCGCCGATGGCCGTGCCCATCTGGATCTTCTGGAGCTTTTCTTCGTCGTCTTCGTTCGCGCGCACGCTGCTGACGCCGAACGAGACGATTTCGATGCCGCGCAGGTCGCGCCATTTTTTCGACAGGACGTCGTTGAGCGCGTCCGCGAGCTCGAGCGTGCGGCCCGGCAGCTCCGTGTAGTCGATGTGCTGTGCCGAGATGCGCGCGAACGCGGGCTGGAGCGCCGTCAGAAGCTCGGTCTTGAGCTGGCTGTCAATCTGGTCGCGCGTGTAGACGTCGGCCGTGTTGCCCGCGACGTTCGTGTAGAAGAGAATCGGGTTCGTGATGCGGTAGCTGTACTGGCCGAAGCAGCGGATGCGCACGAGCAGGTTCAGGCCGCTCGCCTCGTCGACGACCTTGAACGGGACGTCACTCGGCGTGCCGTACTTGTTGCCCGTGATTTCCTTCGTGTTGATGTAGTAGACGCGCTGGTCTTTGCCCGTGTCGCCGCCGAACGAGAAGCGGCGGCCGATCTCGCCGAAGATGTCGATAATGTTGTTGCCGAGGTCGCCCGTGAAGATGGACGGCTCCGTCGATTTGTCATACGTGAACGCGCCGGGCTCGGCCGTAAGTTCGACGACTTTGCCGGACTCGACGATGATGGCGCACTGGCCGTCTGCGACGGAGATGACGGAGCCATTCGAGATGATGTTGTCATCGCCGTTGTTCGAACTGCGCTTGCCCTTGTGCTTCTCGCCCTTCGCCAGGAGCGTGTCGGCGTCCAGGCTCTCACAGACGAAAAATTCCTTCCACTGGTCAGCGAGCACGCCGCCGACAGAGTTGATAGCTGCTTTGATGAGTCCCATGATGTGTTGTCCTCCTTTGGGTGTGTGTGGTAATTTAGGCCCCTTCTCAGAGGGGGCTGTCAGCGAAGCTGACTGGGGGAGTGGCGAAGGTAGGACAAGAGTTATTTGCAAGATTTTGTCGGCGAAGGTAAAACTTATGCAATACCTTCGACTGCACAATCGAGGATTACGTTCTTCCTACCTTCGACACTCCCACCACCGCTTCGCGGTCCCCCTCCCTCTGTGAGGGAGGCTAAAATTTGCGTTGCTTTACGGATTTTTGGCAAGTAACTTTTTTGCTTCTTCAGCGACAGCTTCATACTTCTCTATCAGTTCCTCATGGTGCCCGCGGATGGTGGCTTCGGCTTCCTGCTTTTCTTCCTTCGTCGTTTCTTCCTTGCCAATGGCTTTCGCGGCGAGTTCGAGCGTCTTTGCGAGTTCTGACAGGCTGCGGGCGCCGATGGAGAGGGCGTTGGATTTCAGGGCGTGGACGTCGATGGCGTAGGTCTTCCAGTCGGCGGCGTCGTAGGCGGCCGCGATGACTTTCGATTTCTCGGGCTGGAGGTCGGCGAACATCTGGAGCATGGGCTGGTAGAGTTCCAGGATGCCGCCGGCGTAGCTCATGCCGAGCTCCGTGTCGAGCAGCGGCGCGGCTTCGTCGGCGTCGGCTTCATCGGCCGGCGCTGCGGATGTAGACATGTCCGACGCCCCTGCTCTCCCGTCTGCTTCTGCCGCTCCAGCTGTCACGGCGGCTTCCTCCGTCACTGCGACCGATTCTGCCGCTGCAGCTTCTGATGGCGCCGCTCCCTCCACTTGTCCTTCGGCTGTATTCGCCGCCGTCCCTTCTGTCTCCTGCGGCTCTTCTGGTTTCTGCGCTTCTTTCGTCTCCTGCGCTTCTTCCGTTTTCTGCAGCGTCTCGGGGATCGTGCGACGCAGCAGTTTTATGAGGGCGTCGGGCGCGATGGGCTTGGCGAGGTAGTCGTCGAAGCCGGCGGCGAGGTACTCTTCGCGTGCCCCGGTGATGGCATTCGCCGTCAGCGCGACGATAGGCGTGCCGTCGGCGAGATGTTGATTCTTGATGCGTTCGAGCGTCTCCGTGCCGCTGAGCTCCGGCATCATGTCGTCGAGCAGCACGACGTCGTAATGCTCGCTGCGGAGGCGGCCGATACATTCGCGGCCGCTGGCGGCGAGGCGGACGTGCGCCTTCGTCTCTTTAAGCAGGCTCTGCGCGACGAAGCGGTTCATCTCGTTGTCATCGACGACGAGGATGTGCGCGTCAGGCACGACGAACGGGGCCGTATGCACGCTCTCGCTCTCGGTCACGCGTTCCGCATCGAAGTCGCCGATGGTTTCTTTCGACCGCACGCGCAGCGGAATCCACGCCGTGAAGATCGAGCCTTCGCCATAGGTGCTCTCGACCGTGATCGTGCCGCCCATGCGGCGGGCGAAGCGGAGCGTGAGCGCGAGGCCGAGGCCCGTGCCCTCGATGTTGCGGTTGCGCTGCGCATCGAAGCGTACGAAGTCGCCGAACAGCCGCTTCCTGTCCTCTGGTTTGATGCCGATGCCCGTATCCTCGACCCTGGCGACGAGCAGGACGTCTCCTGCTGGCACGATAACGCCCTCCGGTGCTTCCTCGGGCTCTGCGCGAAGGACGGTCAGCGAGACACTGCCCTTGCGCGTGTATTTCACAGCATTCGTCAGGAGGTTCACGATGATCTGCTGCACGCGCGCGCCATCGCCGTAGAGCGCGGCCGGCAGCTCCGGATCGACCATGACATGGAAATCGAGCCCTTTCTTTTCCGCGCGCAGGCGCACGAGCGTGCAGACGCGCTCGAGCACGTCCGCGAGGCGGAATTCCGCCAGCGCGAGCTCCATCTTGCCCGCTTCGATTTTCGAGAGGTCGAGGATGTCATTGACGAGGTTCAGCAGCGTCTGCCCGGCTTCATGCGCACGATGCGCGTAGGTACGGGTGTCTTTTTCGCGGCTCTCGCGCAGGATCATCTCGTTCATGCCGAGGATGGCGTTGATCGGCGTGCGGATCTCGTGCGACATGTGCGCGAGGAACGCGCTCTTTGCCTGGCTGGCCTGGTCGGCCTCCATCACGCGGCGCTCGCGCGTGAAGAGATAGGCCGCGCTGATGGCGAACAGCAGCACGAGCATGGAGAACACCCAGATGACGAGCCGCGTGACGGCGAGCAGGCCGCCGTCGAGCGCCGACGCTGGCACGAAGCCGATGACCTGGCCGTCCATGCGCTTGAGGTCGGCCATAAACACGACGTTCTCCTCCTGATCGTAGAGCGCGGCCGACGGCGCGCTGTAGAGGCGCGCGCGCAGCTGGCGCAGGATGCCGCCGAGCTCCATGCGGTCAATGTAGCTGCGGTCGGCCTCTGACCATTCGCGGCTGCTCATCGGCACGGAGCCGCCCGAGAGCACGAGCATCACGCGGCCCGCGCCGTCAAAGCAGTCGATGTCGAATTCCCGCGCGAGCTCACGCTCTGTATAATGGCGGTACAACACGTAGCGGATGTTCTCGCCATAGAACACGGGCACGGTCAAGAGAAGCCCCTTGCCGCTTGCATAGCTGATGGCGGGATACCCCTGGAACGACTGGCGGATGCCGTCCCACTCGCTGACTTTCAGCGAGTCGCCGACGATGGCGCGGCCGCGGTGCGCGAGCACGCCCATGCGCTTGATGCCCATGCCGTCGACATCATTGTCCGACAGCAGGCTCTCCCACGAGTCCGTGCCCTTGACGCGGATGAGGTTCTCCATGCCCATGAGCTCGGCACCGAAGCGCGCGTCGAGACGGTTCGCGAGCATGTCGACGTTCATGGCGACTTCCTGTTCGACGTACGTGTGGAACATCGTGCGGATGCGCTGCTGCAGGAGCACGCCGACGACGATGAGCAGCACGAGGAACAGCACGGGGAACAGCAGCAGCGCGGTCTTGCGGCTTTCGAGCCTCTGGAGGACTTTTTCTGCCTTCATGGGAACTCCACTCCTTCCGCATACCAGTCGAGATGGATGAGCGCAGCGTCGGAGAGCATCTCGCCGTCTGCGACGCGCAGCACGCCGTCCGTATCATAGATTGGGCCGGTGAACACGCTGCCATTCTCGCGGATGCGCTGTTCCTCGACCATCACGCGGGCCCGCGCTTCCTCGCTGACACGCAGGGAAAAGCCGCCGAGCCCGACGGCATTGTCCTCGATGCCAATCCAGTACATGCTGCGGAACCGTCCGCGCAGGTAGTCGCGGAGCATCGCTTCATAGACCATGTCCCAGCGACATTCGACAGTTGCGAGGCCGAGGCCGGACGAGGTCGCATACGGCTCGAGGTAGTCCAGGAACATCACGCCATGCGCGGCGGCATACGCCTGCACGTTCATCGTGTCCTGATGGCTGTTCAAAATGTCGCACCCCTCTGCGACGAGCTCTGCAGTGGCCTGCTGCTCGTCATCTGGCGCACTCCAGCCGCCGGCGAACTTGACGAGCACGCGGACGTCCGGCCGCGTCTCCTGCGCACCGAGCAGAAAGGCATTGACAGAGCGGCAGACTTCGGGATTGCGCGTCGAGGCGACGTAGCCGATCCGCCCCGTCTGCGTCTCCAGCCCCGCGAGGATGCCAGCGAGATATTCGCCCTGGTACAGGCGCACGAAATACGGCACGCAGTTCTTGCCTTGCCCATCGAGCCTCGGCAGGGCGACGTCCATGTAGCTGCCTCCGTCGTGCAGCATCTGGGCCGCCTCAGCGAAATCGGCACTCGTGGCGATGGTGAAGTCATGGCCGCCATCTTCCGCAGCCAGGCGCGAAAGCGCCTCATCGGCACGCGCCTGATCGAACGTCACATGATCGATGATATCGACATCAACGCCGACGCGGCGCGCCGCCTGGAGGACGCCTGCCGCATGCTGCCGGTTCCAGCCGGCCTCATCCCGGCCGCCATAGAGCATGAGGCCGATGCGCGGCTTCTGCCGCACGGCGATGACGTCTTCCTGCCGATGAATGGAGAAGACGAGCGCGGCGATACCGAGGACGAGCGCGAGCGCGACGGCACTGAACGCGAAAAAGAGCGCATGATTTCCAAACACTTCCTTCATCGCAGCTCCACCCCCTCGACATGCCAGTCGAGCCGGTCAAAGAGCTCGTCGTCTGACGGGTTTTCGCCTTCGGCGATGCGGAGCCGCCCGCCAGCATCGCGGATCGGGCCATAGAACACGTCCATCTCGCCGTCTTCGAGAAGCTCCGTCATCTGGCGTACGGCACGCGAAGTCTCGGGCGTCACGTCAGGAGCAAGCGGCGCGAGGCCGACGATGCCCGTCTCGATGCCCGCGAGATAGCCGTGGCCGGAAAGGCGGCCTTTCATGGCCTCGCGCAGGTATTTCCCATAAATCGCATCCCAATGCCAGACGGGCGCCGTGAGCAGGATGTCCTGATATCCGGAAGCCGCGATGTTGCAGCCGATAGCGCGGATGCCGTGCGCGCGCGCGACGGCAAGCGGGCCATACGTGTCGGCGTGCATCGCGAGGATGTCGATGGCAGGCGTGCCGCTGAGCAGCTCTTCCGTCGCCTGCTGCGCCTCGCCATCCTCCGACCACGAGCCGATGTAGTGGACATAGACGCGCGCCGCAGGATTGACACGGCGCACGCCGAGCGTGAAGGCATCGATGCCGCGCACGACTTCGGGAATCTGCGTCGCCGCGACATAGCCGATGACGCCCGTCTTCGTCGCACAGCCCGCGACAATCCCGGCGAGGTAGCGCGCCTGGTACATGCGCCCCATGTACGGCACGAGGTTCGGCCGCACCTTCGTGCCCGTCGCCTGAAGGAACATGACGTCATGATGCGCCTCGGCCGCCTGCACGATGCCCTCTTCAAAGGAGATGGACGTGCTGACGATGATGTTGCAGCCATCGGCGATCAGCATGTCGGCCGCGTCGCGGCAGGCGTCCGGCGCCACGTTCTCCTTGTACTGCAGCACGAGGCCGAGCTCGTCCGCCACTTTCGAGAGGCCCTGCATGTGCGCGGCGTTCCAGCTGCTCATCGCGGCATCGCCGATCAGGAGCACGCCAACGCGGTAGGCCTGCGGGCGCGTTGCGGCATGCGGCGAAGACGTGAGCCCGGCGATGATGAGGAACACGATGAAAAAGATGGTGCCGACTCCGGCGAGCATGCGCATGGAGGTCGCCTCCTTTCCTCACACTTCTGGCTCCCTCTGAGAAGGAGGCTTTCAATTCAGCAGCAGCTTCTTGACGCGCCGCGCGAGGTCATCCGGCAGGAACGGCTTCTTGATGTAATCGCGGATGCCGTACGTGCTTCCGCGCACGACGGTATCGCGGTCTGACGAGGCCGTGAGCAGGATGACCGGGATGGCTGCGAGATCCGGCCGCTTCTGCACGATGTCGAGCGTCTGGAAGCCGTCGAGCTCCGGCATTTCAAGGTCGAGCAGCACGAGGTCGACGGGCTCCATGCTCATCACCGTAATGCCGTCAAAGCCTCCCGGCGCTGCAATCACGCGGCAGCCGACGCTCTTTTCAAGCACCATTTTCGCAACCATGCGGTTCATTTCGTCATCATCAATGATGAGCACCGTTTTCTGCTCCGTCATGTGGTATTCCTCCTCAGGTTCGATGCGCTTCCACTGTCCCGCATCATGTACTCCGTATCTTCGTCAATCATCTGCAGCATGATGTCCGCAAACTGCGGGTCGAACTGCGTGCCGCGGCCTTTCACGATCTCGCTCCTGGCCACGTCCTGCGGCAGGGCGTCGCGGTAGCTGCGGCGCGATGTCATGGCGTCGTAAGCGTCGGCGACGGCGATGATGCGCGCCATGCGCGGGATGTCTTCGCCTTTGAGGCCGTCGGGGTAGCCGCGGCCGTCGTAGCGCTCATGATGCGAACGTGCGCCGACAGAGAGCGCCGGGAACTCGCTGACCGTCTTCAAAATGCTCGCGCCGGCCGTCGTGTGCGCTTTGACGAGCTCGTATTCTTCATCCGTGAGGCGCGACGTCTTGTTGATGATGTCGATTGGGACGCCGATCTTGCCGAT
>ONJV01000207.1 GCA_900318215.1 uncultured Veillonellaceae bacterium | reverse complement strand
CGTGACGTTCATCGTCTGGTTCGGCGGCTACGAGGTCGTCAACGGCGTCATGACGGCAGGTTCGCTCGTCGCGTTCCTGACGTATGCCGTCAACCTCGCAAATCCGGTCAAGCGCCTGTCCCGCGTCTATGGCTCGCTCCAGCGCGCGATGGCGGCCGTCGACCGCGTCTTCATGGTGCTCGACCTGCCGGAGACGGTCAAAGACAAGCCGGACGCGATCGTGCTGCCGAAAACGGAAGGCCATGTCGAGTGCCGCGATGTTTCGTTCGAATACAAGAAGGGCGTCCCGGCGCTCGAGCATGTCACGCTCGAGGCGAAGCCGGGCCAGATGATTGCGTTCGTCGGCCCGTCCGGTGCGGGCAAGTCGACGATTGCGAACCTGATTCCGCGCTTTTACGATGTGACGGGCGGTCAGATTCTCATCGACGGCCACGACATCCGCGACGTCAAGATTTCGTCGCTCCGGGAGCAGATCGGCATCGTGCCGCAGGAGACGATGCTCTTTTCGACGACGGTGCGCGAGAACATCCGCTACGGCCGCCTCGATGCGACGGACGAGGAAGTCGTCGAAGCGGCGAAAGCCGCGAATGCCGACGAGTTCATCCGCCAGCTGCCGAAGGGCTACGACACGCAGATCGGCGAGCGCGGGCTGAACCTCTCGGGCGGCCAGCGCCAGCGCATGGCGATTGCGCGCGCGATCCTCAAGAATCCGCGCATCCTGATTCTCGACGAGGCGACGAGCGCGCTCGACACCGAGAGCGAGAAAATCGTGCAGGCGGCGCTCGACAAGCTCATGGAAGGGCGCACGTCGTTCGTCATCGCGCACCGCCTCTCGACCATCTTCGATGCCGACCAGATCTTCGTCATCGACCACGGCCATGTGAAAGAACAGGGCACGCACGAGGAGCTCCTCGCCCTCGGCGGCCTGTATAGCTACCTTTACAGCATCCAGTTCAAGAACGCGGAAGCTCAAGGCTGAGCGAAAAGGGGAGAAGTATGCAACTACTGTACAACATCGCGGCCATCATCGTCGGCGTGCTCATCATTCCGGTGTTCATGGTCCGCGCGGTGCGCGAGAAGGGATTCGTCGAGCGCATCAAGCAGAGTCTCGGGTTCTTCCCGCCGCACGCGCTCGACAAAGTGGCGAATAAGGACTGCATCTGGGTGCACGCGGCGTCCGTCGGCGAAATCGTCGCGACGAGCCCGCTCATCAAGGAGTTCCGCCGTGAATTCCCGACGAGCCCGATTCTCGTGTCCGTCGTGACGACGAGCGGCTACGAGATGGCAAACCGCATCATCAAAGACGCGGACGCCATCATCTATTTTCCGCTCGACCTGCCGTGGCTCGCAGGCCATGTGCTGAAGCGCATCCGGCCACGCGTGTACCTGCCCGTCGAGACAGAGCTCTGGCCGAATTTCCTCAAGACCGCCCGCGAGCTCCACGTCCCCGTCATGATGGTCAACGGCCGCATCAGCGACAAGAGCGTCAAGCAGTACAAGCACCTCCACAGCCTGCTCCACGACATGATCGGCACGGTCAAGCAGTTCGCGATGCAGTCGCCGATTGATGCTGACTACATCAAGCGCCTCGGCGCTCCGCCCGAGCTCGTCATCGTGACGGGCAACACGAAGTTCGACCAGACGTATACGGATGTTTCGCCGGAGGAAAAAGAGCGCATCCTGACGGAGATGTGCCTCAAGAACAATGATGGCATCTTCCTCGCGGGCTCGTCGCATCGTGGCGAAGAGGAACCCGTGCTCGAGGCGTTCCAGGCCGTGCGGAAGAATCATCCGAACGCCCGCCTCGTCATCGCGCCGCGCGAGCTGCTGCGCACGACAGAGGTCGTGCATCTCTGCAAGAAGGCGGGTTTTGACACGGCGACGCGCACGGGCCTCCAGAAAGAGCCGCGCGCGGAGGGCAATGAGCCTGACATCGTCATCCTCGACACGATTGGCGAGCTCGGCAAGGTCTACAGCATCGGCGACGTCGTCTATGTCGGCGGCAGCCTCGTGCCGCATGGCGGCCACAACATCCTCGAGCCTGCCGCACATGGCAAGGCCATCATCGTCGGCCACCACATGTTCAATTTCAAGGATACGTATGCGCTGTTCAAGAACCGCAATGCCTGCATCACGGTCAAGAACGGCAAGCAGCTTGCCGAGGCCGTCGCGAAGCTCTTTGACGACCCGGCGCACCGTCACCGCATGGAGGAAGAGACGCGGGCCATCGTGCAGGAGAACAAGGGCGCGTCGCGAAAATCCGCTATCATCCTGCGTGATATGCTCGACAAGTTCGAGAATGCTCCGGAGAACCTGCACCATGTGCGCTCGACGCAGAAAATCGCGAACCTCCAGACGTACTTCATCGACCTCGTGCACAGCAAGGAAGTCCATGGCGTCTTCCTGCATCTGATTCTCGGCATCCTCTACATCTTCTCGTTGATTTATGCATCGCTTGTCAACCTCAAGCTCTGGGGCTACTCGGCGGGCATCCTCAAGCGCAAGCGGCTCGGCTGCTTTGTCATCAGCCTCGGCAACGTGACGGTCGGCGGCACGGGCAAGACGCCGACGGCGCAGCGCCTCGCGAGCGACATCCGGGACATGGGCTATCGCGTCGTCATCCTGAATCGCGGCTATCGCGCGAAATGGCATGGCGATGTCGGCGTCGTTTCGGATGGCAGGCAGCTGCATATGGAGGCGGCCGAGGCCGGCGACGAAGCCTACATGCTCGCGAAGCATCTGCCGAACGTGCCTGTGCTGATTGGCGCTGAGCGCGCTGTCACGGGCCAGTACGCCATCGACCATTTCGGGGCAGAGGTCGCCATCCTCGACGATGGCTACCAGCACTGGCAGCTCGAGCGTGACATGGACATTTTGCTCGTCGATGCCGTCAACGTTTTCGGCAATGGCTACATCCTGCCGCGTGGCACGCTGCGCGAGCCGATTTCGCACATCCGTCGCGCCGACGTCTGCCTGCTGACGAAAGTCGATCAGGCGGCCGCGGGTTCGCGCGAGTACATCAACGAGACCGTCAAGAAATACAACGACCATGCGGCCATCGTCGAAAGCATCCATCAGCCGCGCTGCTTCATGCCGCTCTACGATTGGTATATGAACATTGGCGGGGAGGGCATCGACGTCCGCGAAATGGCGGGCAAGCGCATCGTGGCCGTCTCGGCCATCGGCAACCCGGCGTCGTTCGAACAGACGCTTTCCGACATCGGTGCGTCGATTATCGAGAGCCTGCGCTACCCCGACCATCACGACTACACGGCGCAGGAGATGCGCGACGTGCTCGAGCAGGCCGAAGCGAAGGGCGCTGAGGCCATCGTCATCACGGAGAAAGATGCCGTGAAGATTCCGGCCGAAGTCGTGAAAGAGCACTGGCCGATTCCCGTCTACGTCATCTGCGTCGAAGTCACGTTCCAGGCAGGACGGGAGGAATTCCTCGCGTCGTTGCAGAAGAGATTGACAGAACGTATCGGCCGCATGCCGAAAGCGACGGTCACGGAAGAACTGCCTGCCTCCCTCTCAGAGGGAGGGGAACCGCGAAGCGGTGGTGGGTGTGGCGAAGGTAGGGCATAACGATTTATTCGAGTGCAACTGCGAAGGTACGTCTCCGCAGAGGGCAATCCATCTATCTACTACGTCCTACCTTCGACACACCCCCAGTCAGCTTTGCTGACAGCCCCCTCAGAGAGGGGGCCTGAGGTTGATTGACTTTTCGACTGAGTTCGTTCATGCAGCTATTAGAAAGAAGGCCGCTTATGAAATTGAGAGCACTCTGTGTCATCCCCGCGCGTTACGCCTCGACGCGCCTGCCGGGGAAGCCGCTGAAGGATATCGCGGGCGCACCGATGATCTGCCGCGTCTATGACCGCGCAGCGAAGGCTTCGCGTACGGAAAAGACGATCGTCGCGACGGATGACAAGCGCATTTTCGATGTCGTCGAGCAGCATGGCGGCGCGGCCATCATGACGCGCGAAGACCATCCGACCGGCACGGACCGCCTCGCCGAAGTCGCGGAAAAGCTGCCGGATTACGATGTCATCATCAACGTCCAGGGCGACGAGCCTCTGATCGACCCGACGCTCATCGACAGCCTCGCGGCGGCCTGCTCCAGATGGCGACGGTCAAGACGGAGATGACGGACGAAGCCGAGCAGCAGAATCCGAACAACGTCAAGGTTGTGACGGACAAGAACGGCTATGCGCTCTATTTCTCGCGTTCTTTGATGCCGTATCCGCGCCACCATCTCGGCATCCCCATTTACAAGCACATCGGCATCTATGCCTACAAGCGGGACTTCCTGCTGAAATACGCAAAGCTCGAACCGACGCCCTTGGAGCGCGCCGAGAGCCTCGAGCAGCTGCGCGCGCTCGAGAACGGCTATCGCATCAAGGTCATCGAGAGCAAGAGCACATTCGTCGGCGTCGATACGGAGGAAGACCTCGCGAAGGTCAAC
>ONJV01000298.1 GCA_900318215.1 uncultured Veillonellaceae bacterium | reverse complement strand
TATTTGCAAGCATCATGTGGATGCCGGCATTCTCGCAGTGGGCGTCATGCACCAGGATGTCGTCCTCGGTATATCCGTCTTCTCCGATGGTGACCACCTTGAGTCCGAGTCCGTCGAGCACAAGCCCCTTGTCGCGGTTCTTGCCGAAAATCATCTTTTCGCCGTGGCGGAGGATTATGGTGCGGTCGGCACGGGTGGCGGCGTCGGAAATGTCCCGATGCGCTCCGTCATTGAAAATCACGCAGTTGGTGAGCATTTCCATGACGGATGCGCCGTCGTGCAGGGCGGCTGCGGTCATGATCTCCTCGTTGAGCTTGAGCTCCACGTCCAGGCTGCGCGCGAAGAAAGTGCCCTTCGCTCCGAGCACAAGGCTTCCGGGGTTGAAGGGATGCTCCACCGTGCCGTAGGGAGAGGTCTTGGTGATTGCACCGAAACATGTTGCGGAAGTCACATGGACGGATGAAGCGGCGGAGTGGGAGCATACGAAGGACTTGCGCATCTCCGTTGTTGTCGGAAGCCAGAAGAAGCGTCTGAACGCTCTGGATGCAGACGCCGACCTCTACGTCATCAACCGGGAAAACGTCGTGTGGCTCGTGAGCCATTACGGAAAGGCATGGCCTTTTGATATGGTTGTCATCGATGAGAGCAGCAGTTTCAAGAATCCGCAGGCAAAACGTTTCCGCGCGCTTCGCAAAGTGCGTCCGGCCATCAAGCGCATCGTCGAGCTGACGGGAACGCCATCGCCGAACGGCCTGCTGGACTTGTGGAGCCAGATCTACCTCTTGGATGGAGGGAAGAGGCTCGGCAAGTACATCACACATTTTCGGAGCGAGTTCTTCACGCCAGACAAGCGAAGCGGCGCCATCGTCTACAGCTGGAAGCTCAAGAAGACGAAGAAGCCGGAAGACGTGTACAAGCGCATCCGCGATGTCGTTGTCAGCATGAAGTCGTCAGACTATCTCACGCTTCCGCCGGTCACGATGAACGTCATCCATGTGCAGCTGGGGGAAAAGGTGATGAAGGTCTACAAGCAGATGGAAAAAGACTTTCTGCTGGAAGCCGGTGATGAAGAAATCACGGCCATGTCTGCGGCTACGCTGTCGAACAAGCTGTTGCAGCTTGCCAATGGCGCAGTTTATGACGACGCGCATGCCGTCCATGAGATTCATCGGGCAAAGCTGGATGCGCTGGCAGAAATCCTTGAATCCAATGAGGGAAAGCCGGTCATGGTGTTCTACTACTTTCAGCATGATCTTGCGAGGTTGAAAAAAGCGTTCCCGAATGCGAGAGAGCTCAAAACGGCGCAGGACATCCACGACTGGAACGCCGGAACCGTGCCGCTCATGCTGGTGCATCCGATGTCAGCCGGGCACGGCCTCAACCTTCAGCATGGCGGCCACATCGCCATTTGGTTCAGCCTGACCTGGAGCCTTGAGCAGTACATGCAGGCAAACAAACGCCTGCACCGGCCAGGACAGAAAGAGCCCGTTGTCATCCATCATCTTGTGGCAAAAGGAACCATTGACGAAGATGTCATGGACGCACTGAAGCGAAAGCGCGGCGGACAGGATGCTTTGCTGGAAGCCGTGAAGGCGAGGATGAAGGAGGTAAGGAAATGATTGTATTTCGAGACCAGAAGACCGATACTATCGTTTCACTTCGAGCGGAGGATATAAAATCCGTTGAAGAGTATTACTACAGTTACTGCGAATTTTGCAGCAAGCCCGATGAATACGGAGAGTCAGAAGACGGCGAGCCTTGCGCTTCATGCGGTGAAACGAGTTATTTAGCAAAGCCGCATACAACGGTACGAATGAAATCGGGAAACAAGTGGTATTACCTTGATGAGTTCAATGTCGGATGCGGAGACCTTAGGGGACAGTCTGATGAGCTGCTTATGTTGCTTGTTGACGCGATTGAAGAGAACAGGCCTCTGCGATTGGCCGCGACCGAGGAAGAGAAGAAAGAGGCTCGTGAAAAGTATGAAAGAGAGCATCCGAGCGTTATTGACAGGATTCTGGCCGAGCACGCGAAGGAGGTAAGGAAATGAACGGCTATCACGACAAGTATCTCCACTTGCAGGCCATCGAGGGCGCGGAGGATGTTCAGGACTACTGCGAGTGGCGCAGATGCATGTGCCACATCGACGGTTTGCGGGATTGCCCATTCCTTCATAAGGACGGAGCGCATGAAGACCTGTACTGCCTTGTCGGCTATCCGGCAAAATGGGCTTTGGAAGGAGTGGATACGAGATGAACGCACACGAAGCGG
>ONJV01000174.1 GCA_900318215.1 uncultured Veillonellaceae bacterium | reverse complement strand
ATGACGCAGAAGCCCGTCGCAATCGCCACGAGCGGCGACAGGATCAGCGACAGCACGATCTTGCCGATGCCCCAGAAATTCAGCCCGTCGGGGCCGACGGAAATGAGCACCGCGCCGATGATGCCGCCGACGAGCGCGTGCGACGAACTCGACGGGAGAGCCAGCCACCACGTCAGGATGTTCCAGAGCACCGCGCCGATGAGCGCCGCGATGATGATGTGTTCGTCCACATGCTGCGCGCTTTTCACGATGTCCGCACCAATCGTCTTCGCGACGCCCGTGCTGTACATCGCGCCCGCGAAATTGAGGAACGCCGCCATGATGATGGCGTGGCTCGGATGCAGCGCGCGCGTCGAGACCGACGTCGCGATCGCGTTCGCCGTATCGTGGAATCCGTTGATGAAGTCAAAGAGCAGCGCCAGCCCGATGACCGTGAAGATCATGATCTGGAGCTCAGGCATACTTCATGACCACGCCGCGGATCATGTCGGAGAGTTTTTCGCAGTGATCCAGCGTCTCCTCGAGGTTCTCGAGGATGTCCTTCCATTTGATGAGCTCGATCGGGTCCTTGCACTTGTCGAAGAGGTATGCCATTTCATGGCGATAGACGCGGTCCCCTTCGCTTTCGAGGCGCTCGATCTTGTGGGCATCGTCGATGATCTGGAGCTCGTTCTTCTTGATGTCCTTCAGCAGGGAGAAAATCTGGATGAGCGCTTCCGTGCACTCGATCAGGAGCTTCGTTAAGGAGATGGCGCCCGTCATGGCCTTGCCCGTGCGGTACATCACCATGCGCTGCAGCGTCCCCTGCAGGAGATCGACGCCGTCGTCGAGCGAATTCGCGAGCGCGTAGATGTCCTCGCGGTCAATCGGCGTGATGAACGTCATATTGAGCTTGTCGATGATCTGGTCGTTGACCGCATCGGCCTCATGCTCGATGTCGTTGATCTCCTTGACCTTGTTCTCGGCCTTGCTGTAATCGAGCATGACCTCGTCCATGAGCAGCGCGCCCTTGTAGAAATACTGCGCGCTCTGCACGAACAGGTCGAAGAATTCCGTGTCCTTCTTCTTGAAATTGAACATAGATGCCGGATTCCTCCCCACATTTTTATCACACACACGCATTAGTATATCATTTCTCGCGCAGTGCATCAATAAAAAATATGAGAGAACAAAGGACATGTGTCCTCCTCACGCCCTCTTCACAGCCGCGACGGCGCGACGAAGTTCTTCTGCAAAAGCGTGAATGTCTTTCTCTGTTGTAAAGCGTCCGAGCGTGACGCGCAGGGAGCTCTGGGCGCGGTCCTCTGGGATGCCCATAGCCGAGAGGACGTGTGAGGGCTCGAGCGAACCCGCGCTGCAGGCGCTGCCAGCCGAAACGGCGAAGCCTGCAAGGTCGAGGCGGATAAGCAGCGTATCGCGGCGGATGCCTTCGATGCCGAAATTCAGCGTGCCAGCAAGACTTGTCGCGTCATCCGACGGGCTGTTGCGGAACGCGCCGGGGATGGCAGAAATTTCGTCCCAGAGGATTCTTTTGAGCTGGCGCAGCTGCTCGGACTCCCCCGCCAATTCCTTCTGCGCGATTTCCGCCGCACAGCCGAGGCCAGTAATGGCGGGGACGTTTTCCGTGCCCGCGCGCAGGCCGCGTTCCTGCTGCCCGCCGTGAATGAGCGGGTCCATGACGACGCCGCGCCGCAGGTACAGCACGCCGATGCCCTTCGGCCCATAGAGCTTGTGGCCGGAGAGCGACAGGGCGTCGATGCCGAGCGCAGGGGCGTCGATGGGGAGATGGCCCACCGCCTGGACGGCGTCCGTATGGAAGACGGCCCCGTGGTCATGCGCGATGGCGGCGAGTTCGCGCACGGGCTCGATCGTGCCGACTTCGTTGTTCGCCATCATGATGCTGACGATGCCGGTCTCCCTGCGCGCCGTGAAGCCCGCGGACAGCACAGCCTCGAGGTCGTCCGGCGAGACGCGGCCCGCGCGGTCGACAGGCAGGTACGTGACGGGAAAGCCCTGCTTTTCGAGCCATTCGCATGTCCGAAGCACGGCCGGGTGCTCGATGGCGGACGTCACGATGCCGCAGGGCATGCCTTTCTCGCGCCGCGCGAATGCCATGCCTTTGAGCGCCGCATTGTCGCTCTCGCTGCCGCCGCTCGTGAAAAAGATGTCAGAAGGCGATGCGCCGAGCAAAGACGCAACCTGCCGCCGCGCCGTCTCCACATGACTGCGCGCCGTGCGGCCGACAGAATAGAGACTCGATGCGTTGCCGTAGACATCGGCGAGTTCCTGCTGCATGACGGACATCACACGCGAATCGGTCGGCGTTGTTGCTGCATAATCTAAATAAATGACTCTAGCAAGGTCTCCCTGCTTGTCAGGCTTTCGCATCCTACTACTCCCCCCGCCGCTCACGCGGCCCGTCCCCCTCAATGAGGGGGGCTGTATTTTCCGTGGCTTTCACCCTGCGCACCCCATCCTTTTTCTGCCGTCGCCTTTGCAGAGGTCGGCGAGCGTGATGCTCGCGAGGACGTCGTTGATGCTGTCGCAGACTTTTTCCCAGATGCCGCGCGTCACACATTCGCTCGCACGGGCACAATGGGCGGCCTTCTCCCCTTCGAGCAGGCAATCGACGAGGGCGATCGGCCCCTCGGCCGCCGTGATAATGTCGCAGATCGTGATGTCTTCCGGCGCACGCGCGAGTTCGTAGCCGCCCTGCGCGCCGCGCGTACTCGTGACGAGGCCGGCCTTGCGCATCGTGCCCATGAGCTGCTCAAGATAGTTTTCAGAAAGTCCCTGGCTCACGGCGATGGTCTTGAGCGGCACGATGCCCTTCCCGTAATGCTGCGCGAGTTCGTAGAGCGCCGTGACGCTGTAGCGTCCTTTCGTGGATAGTTTCATATGATTACCTCGTTGATCTGAGAATTCCGCTACGTCGTTACCCTCTCCGCCCCTTCGGGGCACCTCCCCCAGAGGGGGAGGCTTCGGCTTGTCAGTACCGTTCCGGCCAGCAGCGATGCAGGTATTCTCCGAGCGTCTTTTCGCGTCCGATGTCCGTCGGCCGGTAGTAGTGTGCGCGGGCGCGGACGAGCGCATCAGGCAGGTACTGCTGTTTCGTGAAATGGCCTTCAAAGTCGTGCGGATAGACGTAGCCCTGCCCGTGGCCGAGCTTCGCGGCGCCCTTGTAATGCGAGTCGCGAAGGTGCAGCGGGACGCCGCCGCAGTTCTTTCCCCTGACGTCAGCGAGCGCCGCGTCGATGCCGAGATAGGCCGCATTGCTCTTTGGCGCCGAGGCGACGTAGGTGACGGCCTGGCCGAGCGTGATGCGCGCCTCAGGGAGGCCGACGAACTGCACGGCCTGTGCGGCCGCCATCGCGACGACGAGCGCCATCGGGTCGGCGTTGCCGACGTCCTCCGACGCACAGATGACGATGCGCCGCGCGATGAAATTGACGTCCTCGCCGCCTGCGAGCATCCGCGCGAGATAATGGAGTGCCGCGTCGGGGTCGCTGCCGCGCATGCTCTTGATGAAGGCCGACGCCGTGTCGTAGTGGTTGTCGCCCTTCTTGTCGTACGACTGGACGCGCTCGCCGACGATGCTCTCCATGAGTTCCTGCGTCAGAGCGCCGCCCGTCGGCGGCAGCATGGCCGCCATCTCTTCGAGGAGGTTCAGCGCCATGCGCGCATCGCCGCCTGCAAACTGGGCGATGGAGGCGAGTACGCCGTCCTCGGCCGTGAGATTCTGCGCGCCGAGACCGCGCTCCGTGTCATCCAAAGCCTGCTGCAGGATGCGGACAATCTGCCCGTCCGTGAGTTTCTGTAGCCGCACGACGCGCAGGCGCGACAGCAGCGCATGATTGACCTCGAAAAAAGGATTCTCCGTCGTCGCGCCGATCAGGACGAGCCGTCCGTCCTCGACGTAGGGCAGCAGGACGTCCTGCTGACTCTTGTTGAAGCGGTGGATTTCGTCGATGAAGACGATCGTGCGCTTCTGGCAGTATTTGCGGTTCTCCTCGGCCTCCTTGACGATGGCGCGGATGTCGGCGATGCCCGACGCGACGGCGTTGAGTTTTTGGAACGCGCTGTGCGTGAGGCCCGCGATCATCTGAGCGAGCGTCGTCTTGCCTGTGCCGGGCGGCCCATAGAAAATCATGGACGGCACATGGTCCTGCTCCATCATGCGCCGCAGGAACCGGCCGGGCCCGACGGCCTCCTGCTGGCCGATGAATTCCGAAAACGACCGCGGCCGCATCCGCTGCGCGAGCGGTGCAAACCGCGTGCCTGCGCCGCCCTCCGAAGCCTCTGCCGCCGCGGCAAAGAGATCTAAATCTTCCATCGTGTCAGTCCTTCCCCGTCGATCCGAAGCCGCCGGTGCGCGCGGCGCCTTCGCCTGCCGTGTCGCCATCAACGGTGCGGTACGCAAAGAACATGCCCTGCGCGATGCGCTCGCCTTTCTTGACGGTGTACGTCTCGGCGCCCGCGTTGCAGATGGCGACCTGGATGTGGCCTTCGTTGCCGGGATTGCCGTAGTAATCCGCGTCGATGACGCCGACGCTGTTCGCGAGCATGAGCTGGTGCTTTGCCGCGAGGCTCGAACGGATGGTCAGCAGCAACACCTCGCCGGGCTGCATATAGGCTTTGAGCCCCGTCGGCACAAGCGTGACGCGCCCGGGCTCTACGACCGTATCCTCTGCCGCCTCGATGTCATATCCCGCGCTCGCGGCCGTCCTGCGCTGCGGCAGATGGATGCCGCGCCCCGCAAACGCCGTCACGATCTCGAATCCTCGCTGATGTTCCATAACGTCCCCCATGTTCAAAAAATTTGAGTCGAAGGCTTCTTGTTCCTTCGACTCAAATGGTGTTCGTACGTCCCCCTGCCCTCTGGCCCCCTCTCCGAGGGGGCTGTCAGCGAAGCTGACTGGGGGTGTGGCGGAGGTAGGTCGTAACAATCGATTCGATGGTATCAGCGAAGGTACGACTTCGCAGAAAGCAATCCAGCAACATCCTGCGTCCTACCTTCGACACACCCACCACCGCTTCGCGGTCCCCCTCCCTCGGAGGAGGCTGCTGAAAAAGTCCCTTTAGTGGGTCGATTCTTATTGGTACTTCCTGTATAATAGAAGTATCAATTTGCAGGAGGCCCGACCGTCATGCTGAA
>ONJV01000115.1 GCA_900318215.1 uncultured Veillonellaceae bacterium | reverse complement strand
AGCAGATCCGGCCGCCACTTCTTCGTTGCGAGCAGCGCCTGCTCCCTCCTCCACTGGCGGATCTTCGCGTGGTCACCCGAAATCAGGACATCGGGGACAGACTGCCCCTCGAACTCCCGCGGCCGCGTGTACTGCGGGTAGCCGAGCAGGCCGTCGTAAAACGAATCCGTCGGCGCCGACTCCGCATCGCCGAGCACGCCCGGCAGCATGCGCGAGACGGCATCCGTCACGACCATGGCAGGCAGCTCCCCGCCCGTCAGCACGTAGTCGCCAATCGACACGGCCTCATCCGCGAGTCCGTAAATCCGCGCATCAAAGCCCTCGTAATGGCCGCAGATGAAAACGAGCTGCTCGTACTGCGCGAGCTCCTTCGCCTTCTCCTGCGTGAACGTAGGCCCCGACGGATCCATGATCAGGACGCGCCTGTGACCTTCGAACGCCGCCGACTTTGCCAGCACATCCCGCACGGCGCGGTACATCGGTTCCGGCTTCAGCACCATGCCCGCGCCGCCGCCGAACGGCGAATCATCGACATGATGGTGTTTGTCAAACGAATAATCGCGGAAATTCGTCAGATGGATGTCGAGGATGCCCTTTTCGACCGCGCGCTTCGTGATGCTCGCACCGAACGGCCCCTCGAACATCTCTGGGAAAATCGTGATGACATCAATCCGCATCGGACGGCGCCTCCTGCGTGTCTTCGAGGACCTCTGGCAGCTCCACGGTCATCCGGCCGCCCTTGACATCGATTTCCTTCACGACGGCCTTGAGCGCCGGGATCAGGAGCTCCTTTCCATCTTTGCCGCGCGCCTGGTAGACGTCGTTCGAGCCCGTGCGCAGCACGTTTTCCACGACGCCGAGCTCCGCGCCAGCCATGTCAAAGACATGGAGCCCGATGATGTCGAACGTATAGAACTCGCCCTCACCGAGCGGCGCGGCATCTTCGCGGGCGACCGTCAGCAGCCGTCCCGTGAGCGCCCGCGCATCCTCACGCACCGCGTATTCGCGGAACTTCATCAGGACGAACTGCTTGTGATAGCGCACGCTTTCCACATGCAGAAGTTCGTCGCCGACCATAATTTCTTTCTCTTTCAGTCCCTCAAACCGCTCAGGAAAATCCGTCAGCGGAATCACGCGCAGTTCGCCGTGGATGCCCTGCGGCGCCCCGACGCGGCCGATCGTGATGCGGCCTTTTGGCGGCAGATGGCGGCCTGCGCCCTTTGCGCCGTTCGCGCCTTTCAGGCCCTCAGCCACGGATCGCGACGATCTTGTCATCTTCCACCAGCACTTCCACATTCATGAGTTCGCGCATGTTGTCGCCGACATGGACTTCGACCTGGCGCTCCAGCGTGCCCTGCACGATTTCCGCCCCGATGGCGAGTTTTTCGAGGTCTTCCTTGCGCTTCGTCGTCTCCGCGCGGAACTGCTCGCGCTTCTGGCGCTCCTCGGCAAAATGCGCATGGATGGCCTGCGCCGCCTGCGGGCCCGCCGCCTCGTTCTCCTTCAGGACGCGCTGCTCCTGGATGTTGAGCTGCTGCAGATCCAGCACGACGCGGTTCAGGTTCTCTTCGAGTTCCTTCAGCAGGCGCGCCTTCAGCTTCTCCGTCAGCTTCGCCTTGACTGTGACCGGCATCTTCAACGAAATGGAATCCATGATGTTTCCTCCTATACATATCTATACAAAAGACAATGTCATTAAAACAACGAAAATCCAGCAAATCAAGGCCCCCTCTTCGAGGGGGCTGTCAGCACAGCTGACTGGGGGTGTGGCGGAGGTAAGGCGTGGGATGTGGCTGAATTGCAATCTGCGAAGACGTACCATCGCAGATACACTCGAAGAAATTGTCAGGCCCTACCTCCGACACACCCACCACCGCTTCGCGGTCCCCCTCCCTCGGAGAGGGAGGCAAAAATGACATTGATACGAAAGAATGCGGCAAAGATTCCCTTTGCCGCATTCTTTATTGAATCTCAACCGTGACTTTTTTGTTTTCGCGTGTGGCGGCGGCCTTCACAACCGTCCGCATGGCTTTCGCGATGCGGCCCTGCTTGCCGATGACCTTGCCCATATCGTCCTCTGCGACATGGAGCCTCAGGAGCGTCGCGCGCTCCTGCTCCTCCTCGCTGACCTCGACGGCCTCCGGACGATCCACGAGAGCTTTGGCAATCACTTCAACAATCTCTTTCATGAGACTACCCTCTTAGAAAGCCCATTAGTGCTTCTTGCTCTCTGCGAACTTCGTCATGATGCCCTGCTTGGACAGGAGCGACTTGACGGTATCCGTCGGCTGAGCACCCTTGCTCATCCAGCTGAGGACCTTCTCCTCATCGACATTGACAAGCGCCGGCGTCTGGGACGGGTCGTAGTTGCCAAGGATCTCGATGAAGCGGCCATCACGCGGTGCGCGGGAATCCGCAACGACGATGCGATAGTACGGGTTCTTCTTTGCACCGAGACGGTTCAAACGAATCTTCACTGCCATGAAACATTCACCTCCTTGAAATCAAAAATAAATTATTTGAAAAATGGGAGCTTGCTGCCGAGCCCTCCGAGCTTGCCTAAATTGCCTAAGCCCCCGAGGTCTCCGAGGCCGCCGAGATTCGGCATCCCCTTCTTGCCCTTCATTTTCTTCATCTTTTTCATCATCTTTTTCATCTCGCCAAACTGCTTCAGCAGCTTGTTGACATCCTGCACGCGCGTGCCGGAGCCCTGCGCGATGCGCTTGCGGCGGCTGCCGTTGATGATCGAGATGTCTGCGCGCTCCTTCGGCGTCATCGAATGGATGATCGCCTCGATCTGGCGCATCTCCTTGCCGTTCAGGTCGATGTCCTGGCCTTCGAGCTGCTTCTTGAGGCCGCCCATGCCGGGGATCATGCCGAGGATGTTCTCGAGCGACCCGAGCTTCTTGACCTGCTGCATCTGCGAAAGGAAATCATCGAGCGTAAACTCGTCCTTGCGCAGCTTCTTGGCCATCTTCTGCGCCTCTTCGGCGTCGAACGTCTGCTGCGCCTTTTCGACGAGCGACAGGACATCGCCCATGCCGAGGATGCGCGAAGCCATGCGGTCAGGATGGAACGGTTCGAGCGGCTCGAGCTTCTCGCCGAGGCCGACGAACTTGATGGGCACGCCCGTCACGGCCTTGATGGAAAGCGCCGCGCCGCCGCGCGCATCGCCGTCGAGCTTCGTCATGACGACGCCGTCGAGGCCGAGCGTCTCATTGAAGCTCTTCGCCACATTGACGCTTTCCTGGCCCGTCATCGCATCGACGACGAGCAGGATTTCGTGCGGATGCACGGCGCTCTTGATGTCGCGGAGCTCCTGCATGAGCTTCTCGTCAATCTGCAGGCGGCCGGCCGTATCGATGATGACGACGTCATTCATGTGCGACTGCGAAAAGGCCACGGCCTCGTTCGCAATCTCGACGGCGTCCTTGCAGCCTTCCTTCTTGAAAACGGGAAGGCCGAGCTGCTTGCCGATGACTTCGAGCTGCGTGATGGCGGCCGGACGGTAGATGTCATCGGCCACGAGCAGCGGGCGCTTGCCCTGCTTCTTGAGCGCGAGGCCGAGCTTGCCGACCGACGTCGTCTTGCCGGCGCCCTGCAGGCCCGCCATCATGATGATCGTCGGCGGCTGCGGGCTCATGTTGATGCGGCTCTGCGTGCCGCCCATGAGCGCCGTGAGTTCCTCATCGACAATCTTGATGACGACCTGCGCCGGCGTCAGCGTCTCGAGGACTTCCTGGCCGATTGCGCGTTCCTTGACCGTCTTGACGAAGTTCTTGACGACCTTGAAATTGACATCGGCTTCGAGGAGCGCCATGCGGACTTCCCGCATCGCCTCGTCGACATCGTCCTCCGTCAGCTTGCCATGACCGCGCAGCTTCTTGAACGTCTGCTGCAAACGGTCGGATAAGCTTTCAAAAATCACGTCATTCCCTCCCTCTCGCGCCCCAGAAGCGGCGCGAGCCGCGCGCGGATGCCATCGACCTCGGCGCTGTTCGCCTCCGTCGCGAGATCCGCGATGCTTTGGTCGATCTCGGAGAGCACGGCGCGCTCGCTTTCATAGCGCGCGGCGAGCCCGAGCTTCGCCTCATACGATTTCATCGCAGCCTCGGCGCGATGGATGTTGTCATAGACGGCCTGCCGCGAGATGCCGAGCTCCTCACCAATCTCCGACAGCGAAAAATCCTCATACAGGTGGAGCTCCAGGCACCGCTGCTGCCGCTCCGTCAAAAGCGCCCCATAAAGATCAAAGAGCTCCGACAGATACAGGAACTGTTCCATGCTGTCCACCTGCGATCTTGCGAAAGGATTCATTTGCCAAGGCAGAACCCTTGACAAAGGCTATTATACGCAATCCGCTCCCCCATGTCAAGGAAAAATCCTTGGCATGAAAGAAAAAAGGTTACTCCTGCGAAAAACCGTAATCCAGCAGCTCCGCCGCCTCCTGGAACCGGCTCTCGTCATCATCAGAATGCATCACGACGGCGATAAGCTCCTTGCCATCGCGGTCGGCCGCGACGGTCAGGCAGCCGCGCGCCGCACTCGTCCAGCCCGTCTTGCCGCCGACAATCCCCTGATAACTCCAGAGCAGTTCGTCCGTATTGACGCAGTGCTCCACGCGCCCCGACGGCTTCACATAATAGATGTTGGCTTCCTTCGTCCCGACAATCGAGCGAAACATGTCGTTGCCGAACGCCGCTTCCGCGAGCTTCGACATGTCGCGCGCCGTCGTGTAGTGGTCGCCGTCTGGCATGCCGTTCGCGTTGACGAAATGCGTCGAGTCCATGCCGAGCGACTCCGCTCTGCGGTTCATGAGACCCGCGAAATAATCGATGTCGCCCTGCCCGACTGACTCGCCGACGGCCGTCGCCGCACCGTTGTCGGAAATCAGCATCATCTGCTCGATGAGGTCGCCCATGCGCACCTGATCGCCCGGCCGCATGCGCGTGCACTCCACGTCCGCCGCCTCGGGGCTGACCTGGACGATGGAGTCCGTGCGCCCGCTCTCGATGGCGAGCAGGCACGTCATCATCTTCGTCATGCTCGCCGGGTATTCGCGCTTGTCCGCGTTTTTCTCATAGAGCACGGCGCCCGTCCCGCGGTCGACGACGATCGCCGCGTCCGCCGAAATGTCCGGCGCCGCCGCCCATGCCGCCGCGCACTGCACCAGAACCAACAAAAAAGGAAAGGCGCCAAGAGGCGTCTTCCCATCGTTCGATACTGCATGAAAATGACCTCCCTGAAAATCCTAGGAAACAACTCTCATTGTACTAGGATTCTCAGGGGCGTCAAGCCTTTTCAGATTTATTCCACCTTCACCTGCAGCCAGAGTTTCGTATAGAGCTTGTCCATCGCTTCGCCGAGGTACTGGTACGTCTCCTGTCCGAGATACACTTCGGGCGGCGGGAAGGCGATTTCGATTTCATCATCGTCCATGTCGTCCTCGACGAGTTCCTGGACGCCCGTGTTCGGCGTGGAGTAGCCGAGGGCCTCGAAATTCTTCGCCGCGATGTCGGGGCGGCAGAGGAAGTCGATGAATTTGTGCGCGTTTTCGACATGCTGCGCGTTCTTCGGGATGACCCAGCCGTCCATCCAGAGGTTCGTGCCCTCCTTCGGCGCCGCGCAGAACGCGAGGTCGGGGTTCGCCTCCATGAGGTTGATGGCCTCGCCCGAGAAGATGACGCCGAGCGCCGCCTCGCCGCCCGCCAGTTTGTCGCGGATGTCGTCGACGCCATAGGCCTGCACGAGCGGCTTCTGCGCGAGCAGCATGTCGCGCGCCTTCGCGAGCTCCGCCTCGTCCTTCGTATTCATCGACGCCCCCATCATGCGCAGCGGGATCATGATGGCGTCGCGTGCCGAATCCTGCATGAGGATGCTGTCTTTATATTTCGGGTCGAAAAGAACCGCCCAGCTGTCGACAGGCTCGTCGACCATCTTCGTATTGTACATGATGCCGACCGTGCCCCAGCAATACGGGATGCTGTAGCGGTTGCCGGGATCATACGCCTCAGCCTGCTTCAGATAGTCGCTGCCGATATATTCCTTCGCATTTGGCAGCTGCGCCCAGTCGAGCGGCTGCAGCAGATCATTCTGTTCCATCTTCTGGATCATGTAGTCCGACGGGCAGATGAGGTCGTACGTCGTCGCGCCCTCCTTGACGCGCGGGTACATGCTCTCATTCGTATCGTACGTGTCGAGGACGACATGGATGCCCGTTTCCTCCTCGAACTGCGTGAGGACGTCCTCGTCGAGGTAGTCGCCCCAGCTGTAGATGTAGAGCGTATCCTCGCCGCCCGCTTCCTCATCGTCGCCAATGCTGTCACAGCCGGCAGAAAAAATGGCGAGCGCAAACGCTGCAGCCAGCGCCAGCAGACGCAAAAAAGGATGTTTTTTCATCCGCTCACACCTCCAGCCGTCCGCGCCGCTTTTTGAGCGCGCGATAGTTGCCCAAGAGCAGCGCCACAAACGCGATGACGCCGACGAAGAACAGCGTCGAGAGCGCATACATCTCAGGATGGACGCCGAGCTTCAGCTGCGCATAGATCGCCGTCGTCAGCGTGTCGATGCCCGCGCCCTTCGTGAAATACGTCACGATGAAGTCGTCGGCCGACATCGCGAACGACAGCAGAAATGCCGCCGCGATGCCCGGATAGAGCTCCGGCAGCAGCACCTTGCGGAACGCCTGCCACGGCGTCGCGCCGAGGTCGACGGCCGCCTCGTAGTAAACGCGGTCGAGCCCGAGCACCTGCGGCAGGATGCACAAGAGCGCATACGGCAGGCAGATGACGATATGCGCGAGGAGGATCGTATCATATCCGAGCCGCAGCCCGAGGCCGAGGAACAGCAGCATCAGCGAGATGCCGGTCACGATGTCCGCATTTAAGAGCGGCACATTCGCGAGGCCGCGCACCGTCATGCGTGTCCGATGCCCCATCGCCCGGAGTGCCAGCGCCGTCGCGAGGCCAAGGAGCGTCGCGCAGAGCGCCGCCGTCAGGCCGATGGAAAGCGTATTGAGGAACGCCGCGAGCATATCCTCATCTTCGAGCAGGCTCGCATACCACTGCGTCGTGAAGCCCGTCCAATGGCCGCGGTACCGGCTCGCATTGAACGACTGCGCGATCAGGACGAAGATCGGCGCATAGAGGAACAGCACAATCAGGCCGACATAGGCTTTCTTTGCCTTTCCCATCACGCCGCCCCCCTTCCCCTGGCCCGGTCTTTCTGGTCGGAAAACGCTTCGAGCGCGATATTGAGCAGGATGAAGACCATCAGGACCATCGACAGTGCGCTGCCGAGCTGCCAGTCATAGGCCGCCGTAAACTCCTGTTCGATGATATTGCCGACGAGCAGCACCTTGTTGCCGCCCAGGAGCGCACTGATGACAAATGTCGTGAGCGCCGGGATGAAGACCATCGTCGAACCGCTCACGATGCCCGGCAGCGTCAGCGGCACGAGGATGCGCCGCAGCGTCTGCCACCAGCCCGCGCCGAGGTCGCGCGCCGCCTCGATGACGCTCTTGTCGATTTTCGACAGCGACACATAAAGCGGCAAGACCATATACGGCAGGAAATTGTAAATCATGCCGACAACGATGGCGCCCGGCGTATTGATGAGCGAGCAGCAGGAACAGCACGAAAATCAGCACCATCTTGCCCTTTTTCATCGACGTCAGGATCATGCAGAGCGGGTACGCGAGAATCAGGCAGAGCACCGTCGAAACGAGCGCGAGCTCCACCGACAGGCCGAGCGCCGCCATGTACTCCCACGAAAACACCTCGCCGAGGTTCGCGAGCGAAAACGCCCCCGCCTCGTCCGTCAGGCCGTGGTACAGCACGAAGAACAGCGGCAGCACGACGAAGAGCGCCGCCCAAAGAGCAAACGGCGCGAGCAGCAGGCGGCCGAGCCGCTTCGACTCAAACATCTTTCGCCACCTCCTCGTCCTCCGACGCCGGTTTCGCCATGATCTGGATGTTCGACGGCGCAAGCTGCAAGCCGACCTCGCGGCCCGCCTCATGGCCTGTGATCGTCTGCACGAGCCACTCGAAGCCCGCCGCCTCGATCGTGATGTCATAGACCGTGCCCTTGAACACGACCGACTTGATGACGCCCTGATACTGGCCGTCCTCCGGCGCCGTAATCTGGATGTCCTCCGGGCGGATCTGGACATCGACCGGAACATTCTCGCCAAAACCCGTATTGATGCACGGGATGTCCTTGCCGAGGAGGTGGACGAGTTTGTCGCGCACCATGATGCCGTCAATGATGTTGCTGTCGCCGATGAAATCTGCCACGAACGCATTCTCCGGCTCGTTGTAGACGCTCTCCGGCGTCCCGATCTGCTGGATCCAGCCCTGATTCATGACGACGACCGTGTCCGACATCGAGAGCGCTTCCTCCTGATCGTGCGTCACGAAGACGAACGTGATGCCGAGTTCCCGCTTGATCTTGACGAGTTCCCGCTGCATCTGCTGGCGCAGCTTGAGGTCGAGCGCCGAGAGCGGCTCGTCTAAAAGCAGCACCTTCGGCTCGTTGACGACGGCGCGCGCAATCGCGATGCGCTGCTGCTGCCCGCCCGACATCGCCGTCACATCGGCATGTTCGTACCCGTCGAGGTTCACGAGCTTCAGCGCGTAATGAATCTTGTCCTTGATATACTCGCGCGACTTCCCCTTGATGCGGAGGCCGAACGCGATATTTTCTGCCACGTCCATATTCGAGAACAGCGAATACTTCTGGAACACCGTATTGACCTGCCGCTTCTCGGGCGGCAGCTTCGTGATGTCCGTGCCATCAAACAGGATGCGGCCGCTGTCCGGCAGCTCGAAGCCCCCGATCAGCCGCAGCGTCGTCGTCTTCCCGCACCCCGAAGGCCCGAGAAGCGTCACGAACTCATTTTCATGAATGGTGAGGTCGAGATCCTCGATGATCTTCCTCCCGTCAAACGATTTGTTGATGCGCTCCAGGCGCAGCAGTTCTTTTTCCATCTTTCACTCTCCCTTGTGGATGCCCTTCCCCATTCCTCCACCCATCTTGGCACATCTTTTTCGCCTGCTCTGCGTCGTCAAATCCTCGGCGTAGCGCTGCTACGCCTTGCGGTTTGCCTCCTTGACCAGACGAAAAATCTGCACCAATCTGGGCGGACTCATCGGGGCAGGGCATCCACTGATTAAAAAAATTCCCATGCACGGAACGTACATGGGATTTGTGCAATTCATTGTAACATATCAAAGAAGAGAAAACTAGAAGCGAAAAATTATTTTTTTTGCTCTTTGCCGAACTCCTGCGCCTTGCGGTAATCGTAGACGACGCCGTACTGGAGCCAGCTGTCGATCGAGGCAATCAGGATGTTCATGATTGTATGGGCGCTCAGGGCGAAATTGCTGATTTCGCAAATCAGCAGCTTTTCCTGCGTCTTCACATGGCAGAACTCCACGCGGATCTCGTAGGGGCGGAACGTCAACAGGTACTCGTTCTGCGTGCTCG
>ONJV01000154.1 GCA_900318215.1 uncultured Veillonellaceae bacterium | reverse complement strand
ACGGGCGTGGCATGAGCCAGCGCGACATCGCCCAGACCATCGATGAAATCTACGGATTCAAGCTCTCCGCAGAGCAGATTTCCAACATCACGGACTACGTCGTGGAAGCGGCGCAGGAATGGCAGACGCGCCCGCTGGAAGCGTTCTACCCATTCGCTTTCGTCGACTGTTTGTATGTCTCCATGCGCACCAATCGCGGCGTCAGGAATGTCGCCGTCTACACGGTGCTCGCCTACACCGTGAACGGTCGCAAGGACATCCTCGGCCTCTGGATTGGCGACGTGGAGAGCAAGCACTTCTGGATGCAGGTCTTTGACGAACTGAAGTCGCGCGGTGTGGAAGACCTTGGCTTCCTCTCCATCGACGGCGTCAGCGGCCTCGAAGATGGCGCGAAGTCCATCTTCCCGAACGTCGTCGTACAGCGCTGCATCGTGCATCTGATCCGCAACTCGACGAAGTACATCCCGCGCAAAGATTGGAGCCGTTTCACGAAGGAGCTGCGGGGCATCTACAGGGCGGTCAACCTCCAGCAAGCCAGGAAGAACTTCGAGGCATTCAAAGAGCATTGGGCAGCTTATCCCGGAGCCCTGCGCGTCTGGGAGAACAACTTCACGCACGTCGAGCAACTATTCAATTACGGCGGTGCCGTCCGCAAGCTGATGTACACGACGAACGCGATCGAGAGCGTTAATTCAAGCTTCCGCAAAGTGACGAAGCAGGGCGCGTTCCCGAACGAAACCGCCGTGTTCAAGCTGCTCTACTTGCGTGTGCAGGAGCTCTACCAAAAGTGGAATAACCGGATGATTCCCGGATGGTCAAATGTGCGAAACCAACTGGAAATGGACGAGCGCATGTCGACCTTGATGCACAAGTACGACAAGGCTGATTGAAAGATAATTTACACAAAACTATTGACAATCCCCTGCCTTCCTTTATGCACAGCTCGAACAGGCGGATGGTATTAATGAAGACCGGTTAAGGAGCTGGCATCTCTATCAGAAACTCTTGCAGCCATTGGCAGATGAGGGAAAGGTCGAGCTTCCAACCGTTCCTGACGGATGCGAGCACAATGCCCATATTTTTTATATCAAAGTGAAGAATCTTGCAGAACGCATGGCGCTCAGCCAGTATCTGAAGGAGCATCAGGTCATCGCCATTTTTCACTACATCCCGCTACATTCTGCACCTGCGGGGTTGCGTTTTGGGCGCTTCTTCGGCGTTGACCGGTATACGACAAGCGAAAGTGATCGCCTGCTTCGGCTGCCCATGCATTACGGGATGCGTGAAGAGGATGTGCGCTATATCGTCCAGTGCATCGAAGATTTTTATGCAGAGCATAGGAATCAGAATATCGGGGAGGAAGAAGGATGACCTGGGACTACCTTGCCTGGCGTGCGTCTTTTAACACATCGGATGGGGCAGCGCTCTGCTGCGGATCATCTATTCACTTGCGGCCACTCCAACTCGAAGATACGGACGAGATTCTTCGTTGGCGCAACCAGCCATTCGTAAGGTCGCACTTTATCTATCAGCAGGATTTCACGCGTGCAGGCCATCTGCACTGGTTTGGCGAGCAGCTCCTTTCCGGGAGTGCCATGCAGTTTCTTATTGTAGCAAATGCGGATGAGCGTCATCTGGGTAGTATCTATCTGCGTGATATCGATTGGATGCACCAGAAAGCGGAATTCGGCATTTTTCTCGGGTCTGTGGAGGACGCAGGACACGGTATCGGGACGGAGGCAGCACGTCTCTTATTGCGTTATGCCTTCGACAGTCTGCATCTTCATCGCGTTTACCTGCGCGTGTTTGCTGACAATGCGCGCGCGATTGCTGCTTATCAGAAAGCCGGTTTTCAGATGGAAGGGAGATTACGGGAGAGTGTCTGCATCGACGGGCAGTATCGTGATCTCCTGCTGATGGCTGCTGTGACAGAAAGATGAGGGGGAAACAATGGAGAAACCATTGAGGGCAATCCTGCTGGCATTTCAGCCACAGGCCATCAAGCTGTTCTTTTCACAGATTGATTTGAGCAAGGTGCATCTGCTGGCTGTTTTTTCTGATCAAGGGGAATCTATAAGAATCGCTACCCCCCCGAACAAAACAATACCAACGAAGTCATTTTCTGAAATTCTGTCGTTTATCCATCGATATCGGGACGAGAATGTGTATTGGATTCTGACGACGGCGGGCGCGTACGACAATCTTGGAACGATTGCGCGTTTGCTGGTCGCGCGTGGCATCCGGCGCGACCATATTCTTAATGGACATGTTGGAGATGCAACGCATTTTCAGGGAAATCTGCGCTATGCAGAGCGGGAAAACATGGATTATATTGCGACGGGCATCTCTTACATGGAGTTTGGCCTGGACATCAAGCAGATTCCCTATCGAGGCGTCAATTTGGCAGTGTCAAGCCAAGATTTATATTACGGGTATCGGATTGCTGCGGATATCTTTGCACATGGCAAGAAGCTGCGTTTCTGCCTGATCGGCGTTACGCCGTATTCGCTTGGCTATCAGATGCATCGAAGCTTCATGACGATAGGAGCGAGTCGCCAGTATGAACTGCTCTTGCCAGGAGAAGTTCGCGAGGATGATTTGTTCTTCCAGTTGCTCAGTGATGCATATAAAGCGCAGTATGTTCGTCGTTCGTTTCCAGCGGACCCGAATTATGACCGATTCAAGACAATGGTGCCACACAACATCTCTTTGAAAGATTTCTTCCATGTCGAGAACATGTTGCAAGATGTTGTTGTCAAACTTCGGCAGGATGCCTTTGCGAGCAATCTCAAAACCATGAAGGCGTATGTCCGTCTTTGCAATGAGCATCATGCGAAACCGATTGCTGTTGTGCTGCCGCTCTCTCCCATCATTCATGATCGTTATCCTGGAAAAGAGCTTGCAGATTTCCGGGCTGTCCTGACATCTTTGCAGGATGAGATGGGACTCAGCATCATCGACCTCTTCGATTTGCGGGTGGATTATGACGGCTTTTACGATTTGGTGCACATGAATCCGCACGGTGCTGCCCTGGCAAGCAGGGCTGTGGCGAAACGATTGGATTCTATCCTTCACGGTCATTCTTGATGCTTAAATACGAATCTGGAGAAATTCTATAGACACGATACCCTCGGATGCGCGGATAGGTCGGCATCAGGCAGATTCCTCCATCGTATCGAGCGAGCGGAACAGGATGATGTTCTTGTAGACCTTTCGCATAGTTTCACGCCCCTTTTCTTGCCTTCATTTTACAAGGAAACAAGGGAAAGAACAAGAACTTCTTCGATGAATCAGATGAATGATTTATGCTTCCGCCTTCCGGATCGCTGGCAAATAAACGAAGATGGTATACGCCGCCGTCACTGCGGCGATGGCGGCGCCGACGAGGCCGATGGAGGGGAGGTGGCCGGCGCCTGCGACAAGGCTTCCGAGTGCCGTGCCGCCGCCGATGCCGACGTTGAAGAGGCCGGAGTAGATGGATGTCGCGACGGGCGCGCCCGCGCGGCTCGTCGAGCGCAGGAGCTCGGCCTGCATCGTGACGTTGAAGAGCGTCGAGATCATGCCGAGCACGAGGCAGACGGTGACGAGGGCGGGCGCGAGCGCGGCAGTGGCAGCATAGAGCAGCGCGCAAGCCGTCACGCCGACGCCGCCCGTGAGCAGGCAGAACTGCCGGTGCGTGCCATACGCATGCGAAAAGACGACGCTGCCCAAAAAGCCGAAGACGCCGAGCGCGACGAGCGTTGTCGTGATGGCTTCGGGCGAGAAGCCCGCGACGGTGCCGAGATACGGCTCGATGTAGCTGTAGATGGTGAAATAGCTCGTCGCGAACGTGACGGCGAGGACGAAGTTGCCGAAGACGAATGGATTTTTCACGAGCGCGGGCAGGTCGCGGGGCGAAAATGGCGCGCCGCCCTGCGGGAGGCGCGGGAAGACGCGTCCGAGGTAGAGGAGTGCGCAGAGCGTCACGCCTGCGATGCAGAAGAACGTCATGCGCCAGCCGAGCGCGAGCCCGATGACGCGCCCGATGGGCAGTCCGAAAATCATCGCGATGGCCGAACCCGTCGCGACGCAGCTCAACGCGAACGGCTGATGTTCTCGCGTCACGAGCCTGGTCGCGAACGGCGCTGTGATGGACCAGAAAATCGCATGGGCGCAGGCGACGGCCACGCGGGCGGCCATGAGCATGGCAAAGCTCGTCGCGAGCCCCGAGCCAATCTGCCCGGCCGCGAAGAGCGCGAGCACCGCGAGCAGCAGCCGTTTCGGCTCCATGCGGCAGGCGGCGAGCATCAGCGGCAGCGACATCAGGCCGACGACCCAGGCGTACGCCGTAATCATGATGCCCGTTTCAGCCGGCGTTTTGCCAAAGGAATCGGAGATGTCCGTGAGCAGCGCAATCGGCATGAACTCCGACGTGTTGAACACGAAGGCCGACACTGCGAGCCCGACGAGCGGCAGGAAATATTTCGGAGGGATGGAGGGCAGCATGGGAAGCTCCTTTCTGATGGTTTGCGCGTCATCCGTGCGGATGGCCTGAAAACGTTTTCCTATATCGTATGAGCCACACCGCACTTTGTCAAGTGCCTGATTTTTTTCTTATGCAAACCTATAAAAATCCGCGCAGATGTGCTATGATATGGAGAGGAATGAATATACGACATCAAGCCTTACTTCCAATAACGTATCAAGGGGGATTTTTCCATGCTGAAAAGTATCGCAGTCATGACGAGCGGCGGCGACAGCCCGGGCATGAACGCTTGCGCGCGCGCTGTCGTGCGCACGGCGCTCTACGAGGGCGTCGAGGTCTGGGGCATCAACAACGGCTACCACGGCCTGCTCGATGAGGACATGTACCAGATGGAGCGCAAGGACGTCGGCGACATCATCCAGCGCGGCGGCACGTTCCTCGGGACGGCCCGCTGCAAGCGCTGGGAAAAGCCCGAAGGCCGCATGCTCGGCTACAAGAACCTCGTCGACCGCGGCATCCAGGGCCTCGTCGTCATCGGCGGCGACGGGTCGCTGCGCGGCGCGTCCCTGCTTTCGAAAGAGACGGGTCTCCCCATCGTGGGCCTGCCCGGCACGATTGACAACGATGTCTGGGGCACGGACTACACGATCGGCTGCGACACGGCGGCGAACACGATCATCGACGCCATCAACAAGCTGCGTGACACGGCATCGGCACATCGCCGCTGCATCGTCCTCGAAGTCATGGGCCACCGCTGCGGCTGGCTCGCCATGACGGCCGGCATCGCGGGCGGCGCGGAGTACATCCTCGTCCCGGAGGAAGAATACGACCTCGAATCGATGTGCAAGGACATGGAAGAAGCCTACAAGAAGGGCAAGCGCTACATCCTCGTCGTCGTCGCCGAAGGCGCCGGCTCCGCGAAGGACATCGGCACGTACATCGCCGAGCACACGAACATCGACACGCGCTACTCCGTTCTCGGCCACATCCAGCGCGGCGGCTCGCCGACCGTCATCGACCGCGTCAAGGCCAGCCAGCTCGGCGAGCAGGCAGCTCTTGCCATCATCAGCGGCCTCTCCGACGTCGTCTTCGGCTTCAACAAAGGCCACGTCGTTTCCATCAACCTCCACGACGCCGTCAACAACAAGAAGAAGCTCGACCCCGAGTACGCACACCTCGCGCGCGTGCTGTTCTGAGCCGCTTTTTCATCACATTCCAGCAAGCATCGAAGCTGTCTTCGGTGCTTGTTTT
>ONJV01000230.1 GCA_900318215.1 uncultured Veillonellaceae bacterium | reverse complement strand
CCATTGTGTTCATCCTTTGCGATTGCGAGTGATTCTGTCAGTATGCCAGAACCGACGTTGACTTGTAAAGGCCTTTTACACAAACTATTTTACACTCCCAAGCAAATCAAGCAGGGAAAAGATATCACAATCTGTGGAGATGGAAAACAAACACGCGATTTCATTTATGCTGGTGATATTGCGCATGGTATCGCTGCTGCGCTTCGGACAGATCATGCAAATCGCGCTTACAATCTTTCCACGCAGCAAGAGACGAGCTTGAATGAGCTTGTTGAATTGCTCTCATTAATTGCAGGAAGGAAGATTCATCCTCGTTATGCGAAGGGACGGCCAGGAGATATTTATCATTCGTTGCTCGCCAATGGCCGTGCACGAAGGTTTCTTCTTTGGAGTCCGAGCGTATCTTTGGAAGAAGGATTGCGGCGGACGTATGCCGCAGTCAAGTGACGATGAAGTACACGTATGAATTCAAGCGCCAGATTGTCGATGACTATCTTGCACATCGTGGCGGCGTGCTGGCGTTGGCGAAGAAGTACGGCGTGCCGGCGAAGTCGCTGGTGCGGCAGTGGATTGCGGCGTATCGGGAATCTGGCGATGCGGGGCTCAAAGCATCGTGGACGAAGGAGGCTTATTCGGAGGAATTCAAGCGGAAGGCCGTGGAGCGGTATCTGTCGTCGCCGGATTCGTATGAGACGCTGGCGGCAAAGATGCATCTGCGCAATCCCGCGACGCTGAACCGCTGGGTGCGGGAGTATCAGTCGCAGGGGATGGGCGCGTGGAAACCAAAGAAGCGCGGACGGCCGAGGAAAGAAACAAAGAAAGTGAAGCCTGTTTCTGCAGCATATGAAAGGGGCCGGAAAGAAGCGGATGCAAGGTACTCGAAACTCATCCAGATTCTGATGTCACAGGAACGCATGGAGGACATTGGAAAGATTGCGCAGGATGAAGCGTATCGGAAAGAACTCTATCAGAAGTTCCACCTGTGATTCCTTCTGCTGAGCAATAAAAAGCGAGCCTCAACTTTTCACGAATCGAAAAGTTGAGGCTCGTTTTTCAGAACCTGAGTTCTTCCTTGTGCTCCTGCATGCCTTTGATGACGCATTCCATGACATCTGCTGCTTCCATGCCGAGCATCGCGAAGCCTTTCTTGATGACTTCGCGGTCGCATTTCGTTACGAATTTCTTGTCCTTGAACTTCTTCTTGAGCGACTTCACCGCCATGCCGTCGAGGCCTTCGGGCCGCATGAGGCCATAGGCTTGCACGATGCCCGTGAGCTCGTCGACCGTGAAGAGGCTCTTCGCGATCGGCGTCGCCGGCTCTGGCTCGTCGACGCAGAGGCCCCAGCCATGCGAGATGATCGTCTCGATTGTCTCGTCATCGATGCCTTCTGGCTCCAGAAGCTCGCGCACATATCTTAATGTTATCTCTGCACTTTCCGGATTGCGAACATGCAGCAGCCGCCGATGACGGCGAAAGCGAACGAGACGAGGAAGATGCTGGAGAAACCGAACAGCGAGATGACAGCAGCCGCGATGACGGGCGCGATGGCCTGCGTCAGCGTATTGCCGAGATTGTAGACGCCGAGGAAGAATGCGACGCGGTCAGGGTCTGGGATGACGCGGAGGTTCAGCAGGTTGTCGAGCGAGTTCCAGAGCCCCATGCCGAGGCCGGCGAGCAGGCCGTAGAGCACGATGCCCGTCGTGTCGCGGCAGACGAAGAGCGCTGCAGCGCCGAGCGCAAGGAAGATCGTGGAAAATGCGACAGGATATTTGAGGACTTTGAATTTGTCGCAGAACGGGCCGGCGAAGAAGCCCATGAGAATGCCGAAAATCAGCATGATCGTGTTGATGAGCTGGATGGAGGATGCCGTTGCGTCGCCGAGTTTCAGGAAGTCCGTCATGATGTAGAGAAGATACCCCATGATGGCGAAATTGCCGATGCCCTGGAACATCTTGCCGATGAAGGCAAGGTAATAATCGCGGCCAGTCGACCAGCCGGGGAAGACATGGCGGAGCGCGGCGAGCGAGAGCGTTTGTTTTGGCGCGGCGTCTACGGGTTCTGCTTCCTTCGCGTCCTTATTCGAGGGTTCGTGCACGATGAGCACGGCAATCAGCGTGCCGATGAAAGCGACGACGCCGAAGATGATGAAGCCGAGGCGGAACTGGCTCAGG
The DNA here is from genome assembly GCA_900318215.1 of uncultured Veillonellaceae bacterium. Classification (GTDB taxonomy): domain Bacteria; phylum Bacillota; class Negativicutes; order Selenomonadales; family Selenomonadaceae; genus Selenomonas_C. The sequence continues at coordinate 1,484 of ONJV01000230.1, read as the reverse complement.
AACAGCGCGCCGACGACGTTGAAGCCGTTGTTGCCAAGCGCCATGCCGAGGCCGCCGTATGCCGATGAAGCCGTGCCCTTGTATTTTTCGGGCGCGAAGTCGAGCCAGGCAATCATCGGCGCGACGATGAAGTTCAGCGCGGCCTGTCCGACCATCCAGCAGGCGAGCAGCATCGGGATGCCCGTCGCAAATGATGCGCCGATCATCGAGGCCATGAAGCAGAACGCGCCGAACATGATCCACGGCGTGCGGCTGCCGAAACGCGAGTGCGTGCGGTCGGAGAGTGCGCCCGCAACCATGTTCGAGACGGCCGCGACAATCATTCCCATGCTTGCGAAGAGCGCGACGAGCTGGATCTTGTTTTCCGAGTCGAGCGTCTGGAGCATCGCGGGAAGGAACAGGCTGTTCATGACGATGTATGGGCCGAGCCAGCTTGCAGGGCCGATGATCAGGCCGGGGACGAGGCGCGTGATGGGGATGGTGATTTTGTTGTTCATGACATACTCCAATCCTTTCTCTGGTGAAAATAGAAGACTCAATGATTCACGACGTCGTAGTGGTCGAAATACGCAATGCTGTCGTGCTGATGTGCGTCAACGCTGCCGACGAAGTTGAAAAGCCCCGTGAAGCCGCCGATTTCGCCCGGCTCGCCGTTGACGCCTTCGTCGGAAAGATAGACGACGTTGAGATTTTTCTGGAGCACGTGCCATTCGCTGTCATCCGGCACGCGGTAGAAAATTGCGAGCAGGCCTTCGTCGTAATAGAACTTCAATTCGACCGTGCCGCCGGGGATGGGGGCGACGGCGCTGTCGTCAGCGACGCGCGTGCCGAGCTTCGCCTGGAGGATCGAGAGCTCGATGCGCTGTTCCTTCGGGTCGAGCGCGAGGTGCGCATAGAGCCAGTTGTTCGCGTCGTAATAGAGGCCGGCGCCTGCCGTCTCGGAATAGTGGTCGGGATGGAACGTCACGCGCGTCGTGAACATGTAGTCCATCGACGTCGCGCGCGTCGCGAGGATGGACGGCGCGACTTGGGAAAAGAGGGAATTGCGGCCGCAGAGCTCGAGCTTGCCGTTTTGCACGCGCGCCCAGTCGCCGCCGGGCAGATGATACGGCGTCATGAATTTCAGAGGGAGTACGTTGTTCGAAAAATCTTCATGCACGTCTTCGCAACGCGCGCGGTCGCGGACGGCTGTCGTGCCCTGCGGCGCCGGGACTGTCATCTTCGCGAGGTTCGAGCCGTCCGCGAGGCGCAGCCATCCGTCGTCGGTCCATGTGACTTTCTGGATGGAGGTCTCGCGGCCGAGCGGGTTCAGCATCGTGCCGGGCAGTGGGCGTGACATGAGGTGCGCGAGGTACCACTCGCCGTTCTTCGTTTCGACGAGCGAACCGTGGCCGGCTTTCTGCATCGGTGACTGCGGATTGAACATTTCGAAATGACCGGCGTCGGGGTCGCCGAGCGAGAACAGATGGCGCGGCGACGATGTG
>ONJV01000291.1 GCA_900318215.1 uncultured Veillonellaceae bacterium | reverse complement strand
CATTCACGGGATGGAATCCATCGACGTCCTTCGCGGGGTCGATGCGGTCAAGGATTTCCTGTTCCTCGCGGTGCAGGGCCTCCGGCAGCGGCAGCTGGACGAGGATGCCGTGGATGCGCTTGTCGTAGTTGAGCTCGTCGATCTTCGCGATGAGCTCGGCCTTTGTCACCGTCGCCGGCATGCGGAGCACCTCGGAGTAGATGCCGAGCTCGGCACACGCGCGGTCTTTGTTGCGCACATAGACCTGCGATGCGGGGTCTTCGCCGACGATAATGACGGCGAGCCCCGGCGTCACGCCATGCGCCGCCTCGATGGCGCGCGCGCGCTTTGCCGCGTCCTCCTTGAACTTTGCCGCAAATTCCTTGCCCGAAAGAAGCCTTGCTGTCATAGATACCATCCTTTCCGGCCGCTGCCCATCATCGCATCAGGCGACGAGGTAGCTGGCCCAGGTGAAGAGGAAGAGCGCGATGGACACGAGGCCATTGCGCATGAAATACCGCTGGTTGAGGTAGCGGAAATCATTCCATTTCAAGATGCGGTGCTGGTAGATGAGCACGAGCCCCGCGATGACGACGCCGATGTAGTACGGCCACGCAATATGCACGAGGATGCCCGCGCAGAGAAACGCGAAAAACGCGAACAGGTGATAGTTCCGCGCGATGCCGAACGCATTCTTCACGCCGTGCTCCGTCGCGAGCGAGTGCAGGCCGTGCTCCATATCGAATTTCCGATCCTGCGCGCCATACATGCCGTCAAAGCCCGCCATCCAGAAGATGACGCCGATGCAGAGCACGAGCAGCTGGAACGAGATGACCTCGCCGCCCGCCGCGACCCAGCCGCCGGCGGGCGCCATGGCGATGGCGATGCCGAGGAACACATGGCAGTAGCCCGTGAAGCGCTTCGTGAAGGGATAGATGATGCACGGCAACGCCGCGATCGGCAGCAGGTAAATGCAGATCGGCCGGAGCTGGAGCACGGCACCAATCAGAATCGCGAAGCACAGCACGATGAACACAAGCGCCTCGCGCCGCGAAATGCGCCCCGCGACCATGGCGCGGTACGCCATGCGCGGCTGCTGGCTGTCATACTTGAGGTCGGCGAGGTTGTCAATGGCGAGCGACGCCGCCCGCGCCGACGTCAGCGCGACCGTGATCCAGAGGATGTTCCACCATCCCGGATGCCCGCCCGACGCCATGAGCGCGCCGATGTAGGCAAATGGCAGGTCGAAAATCGTATGATGCAGTGCGATGTTGTTGAGGTGCGCCTTGATGTCGATCAACGAACCGCCCCCTCGCCCTGCGCCGAAGAGCCGCCGAGGCCGAGCCGCGACCAGATGCCATCGACCTGCGCCTTGACGTCCGCAGACATCTCGATTTCATCCGGCCACTCGCGCAGATGGCCTTCCTCCGGCCACGTCTTCGTCGCGTCGATGCCGAGCTTCGCGCCCCATTTCGCCATCGGCGACGAATGGTCGAGCACATCGAGCGGCCCCTCGACGATCTCAAGGTCGTGCTTGGCGTCTATATTGTTAAATACGCGCCACCAGACCTCTTTCATGTCCTGCACGTTGACATGCTTGTCCACGACGATGATCATCTTGACATTCATCATCTGCCCCATGCCCCAGAGCGCATGCATGACCTTGCGCGCCTGCATCGGATATTTCTTATCAATCGAGACAACGCAGCAGTCGTGGAACACGCCTTCGAGCGGCATGTTGATGTCGATGATTTCCGGCATCATCTGCTGCATGAGCGGCAAAAAGATGCGCTCCGTCGCCTTTGCGAGATAGCAGTCCTCCATCGGCGGCTTGCCGACGACCGTCGCCGCATAAATCGGATGTTCGCGGTGCGTGATGCAGGTGATGTGAAACACGGGATAATCATCGGCGAGCGAATAATAGCCCGTATGGTCGCCGAACGGCCCTTCGCGGCGCATCTCGTCCGTGCGCACATAGCCCTCGAGCACGATTTCCGCGCCCGCCGGCACCTCGAGGTCGACCGTCTTGCACTTCACCATCTCGACGGACTTGTGCCGCAGGAAGCCCGCGAACACCATCTCGTCGATGTCGCGCGGCAGCGGCGCCGTCGCGGCATACGTCAGCACGGGGTCGGCGCCGATGGCGACCGCCGCCTCGATCTTCTCGCCGCCCGCCGCCTTCGTGTCGCGGAAATTGTCCGCGCCATTCTTGTGGATGTGCCAGTGCATGCCCGTCGTACGCTTGTCGTATTTCTGCAGGCGGTACATGCCAACATTGCGCTTGCCCGTCGCCGGATTCTTCGTGAAAACGAGCGGCAGCGTGATGAACGGCCCGCCGTCCTGCGGCCAGCACGTCAGAATCGGAATTTTGTCGAGATCCGGCTCCATCTCCACGACTT
>ONJV01000176.1 GCA_900318215.1 uncultured Veillonellaceae bacterium | reverse complement strand
CACTAGGGGAGCATTTGCTGAGAGGCTGCCTTGCATGGCGGCCGACCCTTGGAACCTGTCGGGGTAATACCTGCGTAGGGAAGTGGCACGCGTTTGACGTCAGACGGAGTACCACCGTCTGGCGTTTTTGTTTTCAAAAAACGGAGGTCTTTTTCATGGCAACACAGATGCAGCTGGCCCGCGAGGGCAAGGTCACGGATGCGATCCGGCATGTCGCCGAAGAGGAGCATGTGGCTGTCGAGACGGTGCGCGAGCGCGTGGCGAAGGGCACGATTGCCATCTGCGCGAACGTCAACCATCTGGCGCAGGGGAACTTCCAGCCGCGCGGCGTCGGCGAGGGGCTGCGCACGAAGGTCAACGCGAACATCGGGACGTCGAGCACGTTCCCGGAAATCGCGCCGGAGCTTGAGAAGCTCGACGAGGCGGTGAAATGCGGTGCGGATGCCGTCATGGACCTCTCGACGGGCGACGGCATCGACGAGTCGCGGCGGCGCATCATCGAACATTCGCCGATCATGGTCGGCACGGTGCCGCTTTATCAGGCGACGGTGCGGTCGATTCGCGAACACGGCGCCGTCGTCGAGATGACGGATGATGACATTCTCGAGACGATTGAAGCGCAGGCAAAGGACGGCGCGGACTTCATGACGCTCCATTGCGGCGTGACGCGCGCGGCCATTGAGGCGATGCGCGCGCAGGGCCGCGTCATGGACATCGTGAGCCGCGGCGGCTCGTTCATCGCGGGCTGGATGCTGCACAACGAGCAGGAGAATCCGCTTTACGAGCATTTTGACGACATCCTCGACATCTGCGAGCGATACGACGTGACGATCAGCCTCGGCGACGGCATGCGGCCGGGCTGCACGGCCGATGCGACCGACCGCGCGCAGCTCACGGAGCTCATCACGCTCGGCAGCCTCGTCGACCGTGCCTGGCGGCGCGGCGTGCAGGTCATGGTCGAGGGGCCGGGCCATGTGCCATTCGACCAGATCAAGGCGAACATGCAGCTCGAGAAGCGTCTCTGCCGCAACGCGCCATTCTACGTGCTCGGCCCGCTCGTGACAGACATCGCGCCGGGCTACGACCACATCACGTCAGCCATCGGCGGCACGCTCGCGGCTGCATCGGGCGCCGACTTTCTCTGCTACGTGACGCCCGCCGAGCATCTGGCTCTGCCGACCATCGAGGACGTGCATACGGGCGTCATCACGGCGCGCATCGCAGCGCATGCGGCCGACCTCGTCAAGGACGTGCCGGGCGCGCGCGATTGGGACCGCAAGATGGCCGAGGCGCGAAAAGAGCTCGACTGGAAGGCGCAGATGGACCTCGCCATCGACCCGGAGCTCGCCCGCGAGAAGCGCGGCGCGCGCAATCCCGAGGACGAGGGCGCTTGCTCGATGTGCGGCGACTACTGCGCCGTCGAAATCATCCACAAGTATTTCGACAAGCGGGAGTGTCCGTTTGATGATTGAAGCTCGATGATGGAAAATAATTTGGGAATCTGACAGGATTTTTCCTCTGCGTATCGAATATTTCTTTATAGAAAGAACGAAGAAAGCCACAGGAACACAGGCTTGTGGCAGGAATTTCAATATTCGTGAGGGGGTTTTACCATGGGAAAGATCAACAAGATCCTCGTTCCGGTCGATGGTTCGGTTAACGGCTGCAAGGCGACGGATGAAGCCATCTTCTTTGCGGAGAAGTGCAAGGCAGACCTCGATTTCGTCTATGTGGCGAGCAACATCAACAAGGACATCCCGAGCCATATCGTCTTTGACCGCATTTGGGAGAAGCTGCCGGATGATCTCAAGGCATCGAAGCATGTCGAGACAGGCAGCATCCCGAAAGCCATCCTGCGCGTCGCGGCGCAGGAGCACAGCGACATGATTATCATGGGCAGCCGCGGGCTCGGCCTGTTCAAAGGCGCACTGATTGGCTCCGTGAGTCAGAAAGTCGTCGAGGAGTCGCCGATTCCGGTCATGGTTATCAAATGACAGAAGTTATTTGGCTCTGAAAAAGGAGGCATCTTGCAGGCGCGAGCCCGTAGGATGCCTCCTTTTGGCTTTTGCAGGAGGTGCGGTATCTGTATGAATGGATTCGACGAACTCAACTTCCTCAAGATTTTTCGTCCGATTTATGCGCGGAGGCTCGAGCGGGCGGATTTTTCGAGGATGCATTTCGCGTACTACACGAGCGCGACGACGGGCATGAGCATCCTGCGCGGGCGCTCGCTCTGGATGCGTTCGGCGGCCTGCATGAATGACTACCGCGAAATCGACTACGGCATCCAGCTCATCAATTCAGCTGTGCAGGGTTCGGCGCGGCGGCAGGCGCAGATGAAGCGCATCGCGCAGCAGCTCGGCTGGGGCGAGAACATGATTGGTTCCATCCTCGCCGACCTCAACCGCAACGAGCGGAAATTTACGACGCATACGTATCTCGCCTGTGTCTCGGAGCACGATTTCGAGGGCGATGCGAAAGGACGCCTCTCGATGTGGCGCGCCTATGGCCGAAAGACGGGCGTCGCGTTCATCCTGAACCCGCAGGCCGTCATCACATCGACAAAGAATCTGGCGCTGCGCATCGCGCCGGTCGAATACCTGACGGGCGAGCAGTTCACGCGCGGCTTCGACCGCATGATGAACAATGTCGAAGACCACATCGACGACCTCAAGGCCGGGGAGCCGGCTGTCCTGCTCGAGGCGTTCATCAACATGATGCTGACGTCGATTTTCTCCATCAAGAATCCCGGCTTCATCGAGGAACGCGAGTGGCGCTTCATCTATCAGGACACGGCGAGCAGTACGCTCGCGAGCGACATCGTGAGCGTCGACGGCATCCCGCAGGTCATCTACAAGCTGCCGTGGCGCGCGGTCGGCGAAAGCGGGGCAGGGCTGCCGATTGCGGACGCGCTCGAGCAGATCATCATCGGCCCGAGCCAGTACGCCGACGTCATCGAGGTTGCGTTCACGCGCTGCCTCAGCGAGCTCGGCATCCAGGACGCCGCCAAGCGCGTCGTGAAATCGAATATTCCTTTGCGTTAATCACTCGATTTGTGATTCAGCCAGCGTGAGCGCTTCATCTTTTCATGCGTCTCGATGCGGTCGCGGTAGATGTCTTCGATGACGAGCTTGCAGATGACGATGAATGGCACGGCGAGGAACATGCCCGGAGGGCCGAGGAGTTCGCCGCCGAGGATGATGCCGAGGATGATGGCAATCGGGTGGAGGTTCAGCGTCTTGCCGATCAGCGTCGGATAGACGAGGTTGTGGTTGACCTGCGTCAGCACGAGGTAGAAGCAGATCGTCTGGAGCGCGACCATCGGCGAGACCGTGGCCGTCAGGATGGTACCGAACGCCGAGGCAACGGTCGGGCCGAGCACAGGAATGAATTCGCACGTGCCAGAGACGACGGCGAAGACGGAAGCATACGGCAGGCCGCGCACGGTGTAGTAAAGAAAGACAATCGTCGCCGTGATGCAGCAGATAACGAGCTGGCTCACGATGTAGGCGCGCAGGGCTTGCAGGATGCGGTCAAATAGATGCAGCACGCGCGTATAATCGCGGCGCGGGAAGCGGCTCGCGAGGTACGACTTGATTTCCTCGCCGTCTTTCAATAGGTAGAACGTCACGAACATCACGATGACGAAGTCGATGACCTTGCTGAAGAGCGAGACGAGAATCGTCAGAGACCCTTTGAGTGCATCGACGCTCGCGTTTTTGAGCTCGACCCAGAGATTGTCGAGCCCGTCCTCGAGCACGGGTGAGTTCTGGAAGAACGGCAGCTGTTCCACTTTTTCCGAAATCTCGGGGAAGTCCGTGATGAAGCGCGTGAACGTTGGGATGAACGAACTCGTGACGAGCGTCAGGATGCCGAACAGGATGAAGAGCAGCAAGAGAAGAGCAAGCCCGCAGGCAACGCCGCGCGGCACTTTCCGCTCCATCCGGTCGACGAGCGGCGTCAGCAGGAGCTGCAGCAGCATGGAGATGAAGATGATGAACGCCAGCTGCGGCAGGAACCAGAACGTCGAGAGGACGAGCGTGAACGTTATGCCGAGCAGGATGGACGTGCGATAAGGTCGGAAGGACATAGATGTCTCCTTTCGTCAAAGAAGGAATTGGAAACATTATATCATGGATTCCGTTCTTGTGGTAGAATAGAGACCAGAAGAAGGAAAGGTGTGTTGTACATGACAGTTCGATGGTTCCGATTTTGTCTGGCGTCCCTGCTGCTGGCAGCGGTGATGATGTGCCAGCCCGCAGCAGAGGCGTCGCCGCAATACCTCGACAACAATCCAATGTATCCCGTGTCCTATTATTATGCAGACGACCGTGAGTATGTCGATCTCGAATCGTGCAATACGTACGAGGCGAAAGGCTACCAGTATTATGGTGCGGGCTATGTCAGCTACCATGTGAACGGCGAAAAAGTGACGCGCACGTACAAAGTGCGCCGCTTCCGCCAGTCCACGGACGGCGGTTCGGCACCGGAGTATTACGATGAGGCGGCAAAGGACTGGGTCAAGCTGCCAGACTACGACAAAGACGCCATCACGGCGTACCTGAAGCAGTTCGGCTACAAATCGTATATCCGGGCGTACCATCCCTATGAATATTACATGTTCAAGCTCGTCTACAAGCAGGTGCACGGAGAGGCATATCCTGACCGGCTGTGAAAAAAATTTGATGATTTTCATGAAATGATGCAGGAGGTGCAGTATCATGCAAGTACAGGACATCATGACGAAGAAAGTGCTGACTGTCCGTCCCGAGACGACGGTGCGCGAGGTGGCGGAGATTCTCGTGAATCACAAGATTTCGGGCGTGCCGGTTGTGGAGGACGACGGCAGGCTTGTCGGCATTGTCAGCGAAGGCGATCTCATGAGCAAGGAGATTCTGCCCGAGCCGCCCGCGGAGTTCTGCATCCTCGGCGCCGTCATCTATTACAACGGCTTGCGCGAGTACAAGGATGCGTTCGACCGCATGGCGGCGAACACGGCAGCGGCTTTGATGACAAAGAAAGTAGTTACACGTCTTTTACGTGTGCAGTTTAGTAGAGCTCGACGAAGAACATATCACGCTTCATGCCTGGCCGCCTAGG
>ONJV01000162.1 GCA_900318215.1 uncultured Veillonellaceae bacterium | reverse complement strand
GAATGGCCGCTCGTGTAACGGTCTTTGACGTCGACGGTCTTCGCGAGCGCGAGGATGAGCTCGTTCAGCAGCCGCTCGCTCGAGGCCAGGCGTTCCTCGGCGAGCGCCGTCTTGTGCTCGACCTCGATCTCGAGATGCGTCTGCAGGTATTCATAGCGCAGGATGCGCGCGACGCGCAGGCGCAGCACGTCAGGAAAGAACGGCTTGTGCAGGAAGTCCGTCGCACCAGCTTGGAAGCCGCGCGCCTCGAGATCTGCCGTCATGTCGCCCGTCAGCAGGATGACGGGCAGGTCTGCTGTCTCGAGCGTCTCGCGGATGCGCCTGAGCACCGTGATGCCATCGTTCTCCGGCATCATGTAGTCGAGCAGCACGAGATCGACGGTGTGTTCCGAAAGATACGCAAGCGCGTCCTTCCCGCTCGTCACTTTCACGATTTCATACGATTCCCCGAGGATGCGCTCAATCATCATGAGGCTCATTTCGTCATCATCAACGGCCAGAATGCACGGCGGCAGGCCGAGCGTCAGAGAACGCGCCGATAAATCTTGGCGTTTCATCTCCATATCCAGCACCTTCTTTCCCTTCTCTACTGTAGCAGAAAATATCGGGCCGATGGCCGAACCTGGCACGAAATGCATGTTTTTGGCACGAAATGCATTTCGTGTACAAACCAGCCCCCTCATCGAGGGGGCCTAACTTCATTCCCGCATCTTCTGGTACCGGTACGTTTCATAGATCCGGCGCAGCTCGGCGCGGCCCTGACGGCGCAGGGGGAGCTCCGTGCCGTCCGTGAGGACGAAGACATCCCCGCGCGCTTCCCGGATGGCGTCCATGTTGACGAGGAAGCTGCGCCCGATGCGCAGGAAGCACCGATCGGTGAAGATGGCTTCCGCCTCCGTCATCGTCATGCGCGTGCGCAGCGGCGCCTTTCCATTTGCGCGGTGGACGATCAGGTCGTGCAGTTCGCTCTCGACATACGTGATGTCGCGGAGCGGGACGGGGATCGTCTGCGCCGAGATGCGCAGGTCGATGCTTCTCTCAGCCCAGTGGAGCTTTTCCTGTGCGCGCCGCATGCACTCGGCGATGTCGATGGGGCGGATCGGCTTCACGCAGTAGTGCAGCGCATGGACGGCAAATCCATCGACGGCATATTCCGGCGTGCCCGTCGTGAAGAAGATAACGCACTCCGGCGCGAGCTCGCGCACCTCGGCCGCGACGCCGATGCCGTTGACATCTTTTTCGAGCAGGATGTCGAGAAAGACGATCTCGGCCGGACGCGCGCGGAACGCTTCGAGGAAGGAGGCCGCGTCGCCATACGTGCGCACACGGAAAATTTCCTGATGCTCTTTCGTCATCCAATACTCGACGAGCCGTTCGAGGCGTGTGCGGGCCTCGAGATCGTCGTCGAGAATCATGATCCGCATGTCTTCCATCGTCTTCCCCTCCCTTCCCTTTTTTCGCCGGGTCATTGCGCCGAAAGCTCCAGAATCACGGACGAGCGGAACGCGTCCCCGTCCGCTTCGAAGCGCGCCGTGCCGCCATGCGCCTCAGCGATGTCGGCGATGGAGCGCAGGCCGATGCCGTGCTGGCCGCCGCGCTTCGACGAGCGGTAGAGTTCGCCGCTCGGCCTCGGCTGCTCGAACAGGGAATTTTCCATCAAGATTACGAGCCGCTGGTCGAGGATGCGCGCTTTCAGCTGGATGAACGATGCCTTCTCTCCATTCCCCCGGCGGCAGGCTTCGAGCGCGTTCTCAAGCAGGTTGCCGAACACGGAAGCGAGCTCCGTGTCGGAAAGGCCGCCGATTTTTTCGGGGACGTCCGTGTCAATGACGACGTTGATGCCGTCCTGGCGCGCCAGCGCGGCATAATGCTCGATGACGGCGCTGACGGCGACGTTCTCGCAGCAGGGCACGGACGTCTTTCGGCGGATGTTCTCCGAGAGCTCCGCGAGGTAGTCCTGCGCGCGCCCGGGGTCGCCGTCCGCGATGAACGACGTCAAGAGAGCGATATGGTGCTTCAGGTCGTGCCGGAGCTTCGCGAGCCGCCGCTCTTCCCGCATCATCATGTCGTGGCGCTTTTTTTCCGCCGACAGGCGGACGGCCATGAGCTCGCTTTCGTGCTGCTGCCGCTCATACGCCTGCCGCATTTGCGCGTCCTTGTGCAGAAAGACGCCGGCCAGCACGAGCATCAGCAACAGGAAGACGAACGAGCCGAACAGGAAGATCAGCGAGAACTCGAAGCTGTGGAACGCATAGTAGTTCAGCACTTCCACGACGGCGGACACGAGCAGCACGGCGCCGGGCACGAGCATCCACCGCGCCCGGCGGTTTTCCTCGCGGACGGCCTCATGGATCAGCGCCGCCGTCAGCAGCAGCAGCGCCACCGGATGAAAGACGTGGAAGAAGAACAGGCTCTGCATCATCATAACGAGCCCCGCGAGCTGCAGCAGCAGCGCGAGGGCCGGCAGTGCGGCCGACGCATAGAACACGGTGGTCAGCAAGCGCCGCCAGCGGAACGGCACGGCATTCAGCGCGAAGCCGTAGAGCGGCGCGATGACGAAGAACAGGCCTGTGAACGCCATCATGTACAGCAGCACGGGGTTATGGATGACGAAGACGGAAAAATCATTTTCACCGATGTTCCAGACGCCGACGGCGAGAAAGAACAGGCCGAGCTGCTGCAGCATCCTGCGCCCTTTCTCGAGGCGGTAGACGGACAGCGACAGCAGGACGAGCGCGAGCCCCGTGAGCGCCAGAAAGGCTTCGAGGAAGAAGCAGGCCAGGAGCCCCATGTACTCATAGCGGAAGATGCCCGACGTGTTGCCGATGACAAAGGGCGCGACCGGCAGCTGTGCGCGGTCGTGCGGGAAACGGTACGTGACCGTGACCGTATTTTTCCCATCCCCATCCATATCGGGGCGGAAATTGTAGACGCGCACGGTTGTCGGCGGGTCGTCAAAGAAGGAAGGGTATGTCCCCTCCGCGCCATACGTGCTGACCGTCTCGCCATTGAACGCGACTTCATCCGGCGCGTAGACCGTCTTCACAAGCACGGAGAACGGGACGCGCGATTCGACAGGAAACGTGATGGCAACCGGTGTCTCGGGCGGCAGGTTGCGGAACGTATAGGGAAGCGTCAGCTGCTGCCGCTCGCCATTCACCGTGGCCGTCACCTGTTCGGCATGCTGCACGGGCAGCGCGCCGCCCGGCAGCGCGCGGAGGTGGTACGGCAGCGAAAGTGCAAAGGCGAGCACGATGAGGAGCACGGCGGCCACCGCGATCGCACGCCCCGTCGTCCACCGTTTCAGCCGCGCCATCACTCGGACCTCACGCGCTCGATGAGCCTCTCTTCATAGCGCCGCTTCATGGCCGGCAGCTCGCCTTTGCGGATGTAGGCCATCGAGCCGTTGCGCATGCGGAAGACCGAGAGCTCGCGGTCGATGGCGACGACATGGTCGAGGTTCACGAGATAGCTTTTGTGGCTGCGGACGAACGCGGGACTCAGAGACTCGAGCTGGTCGAGCTTGCCATAGCATGTCCGCTCTTCGCCCGTCGTGAGATGGAGCACGATCTTGTGCTTCTGCTGCTCGAAATACAGGATGTCCGCGAGCGGGACGGATTCATTCGGCCCGAGGTGAAAGAGCGGCCGCCCGCTCTGCGTTTTTCGCAAGAAGCGCAGCAGCTCGCGGACGTCAGCCTGCTTCACGGGCTTTTCGAGATAGCGCACGGCCTTCAGGCGGTAGCCTTCGAGTGCGAAGTCCGTGCTCGTGCTGTAGAGCGCGACGGGCAGGTCGCGCGCGATGGTGCGAATCTGCCGCAGTACGGCGATGCCGTCCATGCCTTCCATGAAAATATCAAGAATCAAGAGGTCTGGCAGGCGCGTCTTCAGCGCGGGCAGCAGCTCCTCGCCCGACGAGAAAGATTCCGTGCGGACGCGGAGCGTGCGTTCCTGGTGGATCAGCGTCTCGATGGCCTCGACCGAGTCGGCTTCATCGTCGCAGATGTAAATGAGCAGTTCGTTTCCCATGCCGTTCCCCTCCTTTTGTTTAAAGTTTTGTTCAAAATTTTTTCTTGTTTCCTACGATAACATATGTAGTTTTATAAATTTTATAAAAAACCTTGTCAAGCCCCAATTTTGCCACAGGTTTGGAAAAGTTTGAGAAAGCAGCAAAAAAGAAAGCGAAGGAACGTCCGAACAGGAAAGATCCTTCGCTTTCTTCGTTGTTTTCGTTTTTCAGACGGCATGCAATTCTCGCAACAGCGCATTTTGCAGGACGTTGGAAAAGTTGATGTTGTGTTCCACTGCGAGCTGGTTGAGCCAGCTCGGGATTGAGACATTCTTGCGCACGGTCTTCGTATCCACTTTCTTTCGGTACGCCGTCGTGTCTGCCGTAATCATGCCAATGAAACCATGCACCGGCATCGGGAGGCTCCGAATATCGACAGGTGCGGGAATGGGTTCGCCGTGGTTTTCCCGCGACATCAGTTCGAGATTCAAGACATCCTCCGCATTCTCAAACGCTTCCTTTTCGTCAGAGCCATCCGTATAACAGCCGTCCAGTCCGGGAAAATCGACGAGAATCGCATCATCGTCATAAGTAAACACCGCAGGATATTGATATTTCATAGCGCAGCCCCCTCACTTCTGCTCGATGCCGGCATCTCTCAAAATCTTTTTCAACGTCCCTTTCGGAACTTCTTCCTTCGCATGGCGACCAACGGAAAATGTTTTCCCAGTCTCCGGACTCTTCCAACGGTCATGACGTCCACCGTGATCGTAGAGATAGCATCCATGCTGCTTCAATAACCGCACAAGCTCCGCCGTCGTCATCGTATCACCTCATCGCTCTTATTATACACAATATTGCGCATATTATCAAGGAGCGACATCTTCCACGAGCTTCTTCACGAGCGGATACCCGTAGGGTTCCTTTGCGAGCGCTTTCACCGTGCCGATGAAAGGGAAGATCACGGTCGTCGGCACGATGGAGACCTTTCCCGTCAGCGCGTGCGGAAGAGCTGCACCCAGTAGTGCTCGTACGCGCTTCCTGGTGCGTGGCAGTAGCCGACGCCGAGTTCTTCGAGCGCGGGGTCGAGGATGTTCGCACGGTGAGGCGGCGAGTTCATCCACTGATCGACGGTTTCTTCCGCCGTCGCATGGCCACCCGCGATGTTCTCCGCGACGCGGCGGTAGCTGCCGCTGATGATGGTGAAGCACGACGAGCCATTGGGGCGCGTATGGGAGAAGTTCGAGACGATTTCCTCGGCGCGGATGTCCGCGTCTTCGCAGAGGTCTTCGGCGAGCGTCAGAGGACGGAGGCCGTACGCTGTACGGTTGCGGTTGACAGCGGCAAGGACTCGTCATCCTCGTCATCGCACGAGCCGTCTTCGCACGTCGTATCGTCGTCATCCTCGTCGTCGAGCGAGCCGGATGGGAATTCTTCCCAAGCAACCTCAATGGCTTGCTTAGCGAGCTGTTCGACGGTCTCGTCATCGAGCAGATGGTCGCAACCCGCTTTTTCCGCGCGCTCCCAGATTTCGCCCTCAACATCGGACTGAATGTCGGGATTGTCGAGGTCTTCGTCCCGCATGACAGCAATGACGGCCTCGGCGGACATCTCGCCGAGATGTTCTGCGAGCTCGTCCTCGTCCATCGCGTCCCAATCCGTCGAGGCATGCGCGACGGAGGCGGACATCATATGCGGTGCGGGCAGCACCTGCGGCACGGCAAACGCCAGCACTGTACCAAGTGCGCCGGCGCGGAGCAAACGTATCATCTTCTTCATTATAGTTCCTCCGACTGCACAATCTTGCTTTTATTCACGGCCTACCTTCGACACACCCACCACCGCTTCGCGGTCCCCCTCCCTCGGAGAGGGAGGCTTTCGTTTAGCGCTCCTCTACAATCCCATCGACCAGCATCGTCATGTAATCTGCGGGGATGTCGCAGGCTTCCGGGGCGGCTTCGTGGTAGGCACGGTAGGCTTCGAGGGCTTTTTCGCAGTCGCCTTTCTGGTCGTAGAGCTCGCCTATGATGCGGCGGGCGGCGACGGTTCCTGCATCGGCAGCCAGTGCCGCTTCGCAGTCGGCGAGCGCCGCGTCGAGGTCGCCCGCATGGCGGTGGATGTCGGCGCGGGCGACGAGAGCATGTGCGTTTCCGGCATGTTTCGCGAGCACGTCATCCACCATCGCGAGCGCCTGCGCATGATGGCCGCGCCGCCCTTCGACCATCGCGAGGCCGCAGGATGCGTCCGGGTTCTCTTCGTCGAGCGCTTTGGCGCGCGTGTATTCTTTTTCGGCGAAATTTGTAAGGCCGAGTTCGAGATACATGTCGCCGTTCGCTGCTTTCTTCGGCGATGCCTCGGCCGCTGCGGCCTGCTTCGCGCGTTCTTTCTCGACATCCGCCTCATGCTCGCGCTCGTCTTTCAGCCATTTGTCCCGTGCGCCCGTCCGCGCATCGTCCAGATACGCCTGTTCGACGAACGCCTGGAACGCCGCGCCTTTCCCGCTCGCGGCGAGTGCGCGGCGGAGCGGCGCATACGCTGCCGCATCGCCCGCGAATCCCACAGTGCCGTCCGCGCCTTTTGCGAACGCCCAGTCTTCGAACGTTTCGTGGTCGTGGAAGCCTTTCGCGATGCCGCCCGCGATGAGGTACGACATCTCTTCTTCATCGAGCCCGTCTTCCGGCTCGGCGCGCAGCAGGAACTGATTGTCAAAATAGACATCGCCAAGCGTCTCTTGGCTCTGCCCGACGGTCGGATGGCCGATGCCGTAGGCGGTCATGAGCTCTGCCATGCGATCGCGGCGCACGCGCGTGTCCGGATGGTCGTTCGGGAAGAAGAAATCCTCGACCTGGCTGCTGTGCTCCGTGAAGTACATCATGCGCGCCATCATGGCCGCCGCGCCGCCGGGATTGAATCCCGCGCTCGCCATCGTATAGAAGCCACTCTCATCGGCGCGCTTCTCGCTCGCGACGGTCGTGTTCTTCACGATGGCAAAATCGACGAGCGCCTGCGGCAGCTGTCTTCCGACGCCGTACGATGCAACGTCGAGCTGGTCGAGCGCCACGTCGGCGAGGACGTCTGCGAGAATCGTCTTCTGCGCGTCCCGCGCCACATGCTGGTTGTAGCCGTGCGCCATTTCATGCGCGAGCACAGCCGCGAGCTCGTCTTCATTATAATGGCAGGCCTTCACGAGCTTGTCATAGACGCAGACGAAATCCGAGTAGTCGCAGTACGCATTGAATTCTTTCTTATGGACGACGCGCCAGCGGAATGGCAGGGAGTTGTTCTTCAGCGCATAGTTCCCCTGCTCGACAAGGCGCGTCATGACGCCGTCCGTCAAAATGACGGCCCTCCTGTCCGGACGGCCGTCATTTTCCTTTTCTGCCTGGCTGCAGAGCTCGGCCTGCACGGCGGGATTGTCACCGAGGGCCAGCAGCTGCGTTCGCTGGAATGAGGCAATCAGCGTGCCGCTGACGACTTCGATGACATCATCCCATCCGTCCCATCCGGCTTCGGCGCGCTGCATGCCGCACGGTGCGCCCGAAAGCATCACCATTGCGGCCAGCGCCGCCGCCATTGTTTTCTTCCAGATATGGTTGGTATGTTTCCACACACGCCATGGCTTCATTCTGCATCACCAATCTTTGCGTACCTTCGCACACGCGTTCACGCGACCGCGAGGCTGTTGATCTCCTTGAGCCACTTGTACGTGACGAAGCAGCTGACGATGTTCGTAATCGGCGCGAGCATCGGCGACACCTGCATGAGGATGATGCCGAGGATCCAGCAGCCGAAGAACAGCATCGCGCCCTTCTTCGCGCCCGCGACGTAGAAGCCGCCAGCAGCAAACAGGAATGCGAGAATCATGGCGATGGCCATGCTCTTCTCTTTGACTGGTGCAGAGGTGGTTGCGTTTTTCATGATGGTTTCCTCCTTTGGATTTTAGGACTCCCGATGCCGGATGGCATCTCTTTTTTCCTTCTGAGGATACCTTACCATATTTTTGCCGGTCATCGTCGGAATGTGGCACGAAATGCATATTTTTGGCACGAAATGCATCTGTGCGCCGATTCACCACGAATTTGAAAGCCTCCCTCTCAGAGGGCAATGTCATTAAGTTAGCGAAAATCCAGTAAATCCTGGGTTGCGTCTGCGAAGACGTACCTTCGCAGATACAATCGAAGAAATTGTCAGGCCCTACCTTCGACACACCCACCACCGCTAACGCGGTCCCCCTCCCTCGGAGAGGGAGGCAGGGGTTCTATATCCTCACTCCAGTATCGTAATCCGTCCTTGTGCCGTGCGATAGCTGTCCGGCACTTTGCCCGCCAGCGCTTCTTTGAGATAGTTCTGGATGGCATCTTTGTCGACGTAGCCGATGCTGGCCATCGTGATGGCGCCGGGCTCGACGCAGTGGCCGTAGGCGTCGCCGCCGCGGACGACGAATTCGACCGTGACGACGCGGTACGTCGCGTCCATGTCGAACGGCTTGCCGCCGACTTCCGTAATCGTGACGCGCGAGCCGAGGTTCTTCGGCGCGAAGTACGTGCTGGCCGGATACTGCCGACCGATTTCATACGGCACGCGCGTATCGACCGTGTACTTCATGCCAGCGACCTGCGGGAACGCGCCGATGGCGCGCGGCGTCGCGCATGTCGCTGCCTCGATGAGCTCGAGAAGGTCGCGGCCTTTCAGCGTCATGACATACAGCACATTGTTGTACGGCACGGCGCGCGAGATGCTGCCGAGCGTCACGGTGCCCTCGGGGATGCTCGCGCGGATGCCGCCGCCATTCACGATGGCCGCATCGACGTTCACGCCGTCAATCACCATCGCCTGGTTGGCCTGCCAGAGGAACGCGTCCGCGACAAAGTCGCCGGCATTCATCTCCATCGTGCGCACGCCGGGATCGCGCGCGCCGTCGAGCAGGAACGGCGTCTCGCCGATGGGCGCCGAGAGCTTGGCGTTGACATCGGCCGCAACGCTGTCGACGAGTTTTTCGACCTTCGCATCCTGTGCGCGGTTTTCATCGAACGGCAGCAGTTCCTCCTGCCATTTGCCATCCTTATAGACGACCTGGCCGATGTTGTGCGTGTAGCTGCCCGTCTCCGCGAGCAGCGTGCCGTTCACATAGAGATTTTTCACGGCATGGTCATGGCCGTCGATGAAGACGTCGATGCCCCTGACGTTTTCGAGTACGTCATTCGAGCGGTTGCCGACATTGAAATTCTCGCTGCCCATGTGGCCGACGGCCACGATGAGGTCGCAGTCCTTCGCTTTCAAAGCATCGACCTGCTTCTGCACGGCAGCATAAAGGTCGCTGCCTTGCAGGAATTTCAATCCCGCGACAGCCATCGGCGAGGCGCTCGTCGCCGCTTCCGGCGTCGTGATGCCGATGACGCCGATCTTGTGCTTGCCTTTTTTGACGATGGTCGACGGAAGCGTGAAGAGGTCGCCCGTCGCCTCGACGACGATGTTGCAGGCCATCATCGGGAAATGCGCCTCGCGGATGCGCGCGAGCGTCACGTCCTGCCCGTAATCGAACTCATGGTTGCCGAGGCACATCGCGTCGTAGCCCACGGCATTCATGAACTGGATGGCCGATGCGCCCTTGCTGAAATTCACGAGGTTGTTGTCCTGGATGGCGTCGCCAGCATCGACGAGCAGCACGTTCTTGCCCTGCGCGAGAAGCTCGTCGCGGACTCCGGCGACGGCCGCCATGCCGTTGACGCCGCTGTCCGCCGCGCGCTGGTCATAGCCATGCGTGTCATTCGTGTGCAGGATGACGAGATCGGAAAAATCAGCCGCGAATGCCGTGCTCGTCAGCAGGCTCAGCACGAGCAGCAGGCAGCAAAAGAACCGTTTCATGAAGATTCCTCCCTGTAGGTCCGTATGTCGTTACATCAGCATCATCGTCGAGAAGAAATAATATGCACCGATCACGCCGACGACGATGCTCGCATACCAGAACATGATCTGCTTGACGAGCGCCGTCAGCGAGGCGAGCAGGATGGCGATCTGCAGGTACGTCAGGCCGCTCGAAAAGCCTTTGCGAAGTTCCAAAGAGCGGTCGCGCTGCGCTTCGAGTGCTTTCGCCTTCTCGCTGATTTCCTGTTCTTCCTGCTTGTACTGGTCAATCTTTTCCTGATAACCCGCCGCGATTTTTTCCGCCTGCGCGGTGTCAAACTGCCCTTTGTGCAGCTTGATGGCGTCCATCTGGACTTTGTACGTGTTCTCTTTCAGGCTCTTTGCCTGATAGTATGCCCACTGATCTGAGGCCTGGCTCTGCGCGAGGATGGCCGCATTCGACAGGCCGCCGGCTTTCAGCGACGAGAATGTCGCGCAGATGGCGAGCAGCAGCGCCGTGAGTGCCACGAGCTTCGTCTGGCGGTCAGAAAGCTTCTTCTCTCCGTTATCTTTTTTCTTTTCTTCTTCTGCCATGAGACTTCCTCCCTTGGGGTCCGAAAATTTTTTCAAGGAACGAGAAAAGGGCTGTGCGATCGCAGCAGCCCTCCTCTCGGTGAATTGGGAATAGGAATAGGAATGTGGGAAGGAGTGGCGGCCCCGGAGCGAGACGACGTATCCGTCCGAGGCCCGCGCCCCCTCCCTAGTCGTCGTCGCCGATGCCGCGCGCTTTCAGCGCTTGGGCGGCAGCTGCACGCTTCTGGAGGATGTCAAGGGAATAGCCGTCCTGATCGCGGATTTTGAGGAGCTCGTCCGTGCTCAGATCCTTGTATTGTTCCGTCAGCTCATCAATGCCATCGGAATATT
Organism: uncultured Veillonellaceae bacterium; assembly: GCA_900318215.1. GTDB lineage: Bacteria > Bacillota > Negativicutes > Selenomonadales > Selenomonadaceae > Selenomonas_C. The sequence continues at coordinate 208 of ONJV01000162.1, read as the reverse complement.
CATCGACTTTATCACCAAAACGTTCTACTGCATCATTGAGATCGTCGAGTTTTTTATCTATGAACTTTAGGAATCCCATGGCACACCTCCTTGCCGTCAGGCAGCGATCCGCATGCGCGATTGGCTGCGATTATTCGTCGTCGTAGTCTCCGCCGTCATCGCCGCCATCATCGTAATCTCCGCCGTCGTCACCACCATCGTCATAGTC